>JAFVTZ010000055.1 GCA_017502965.1 Clostridia bacterium | reverse complement strand
TATAACAAGACCTGTATATACCGAGTTTGGGAAAATAACCGGAGATAAAGCATAGATAATCAGACCGATTACAGTGAGTACAGGTGTGAATTTAACTGTTTTCGGGATATTGAATTTATGTGAGAAAAATGAAAAAATAAGGTCTATTGAAAGTTGGGTGGAAAAGCCGATAAGTACGAGCAGACCGAGGAGAGAATATGAGATGCCGTACATAGAACGGAATGTTATGAAAAGCAGCGGCGAAAGATTTGCCACTACCGACATTGAAATATTTGTTGTATAACAGGCGAGTTTTAAAATTTTATATTTACTGTTCATAATAAAAGTTCCTTTTTGCATTGTTAAGGAGCATTTTACGATATAATTTTTTTAAATGCAAGCATTATTTCAAAGGTTTTTGAAGATTATGAAAATAGTCGAATTTACGGTTTGACTTTTGTCTATTTTAATAGTATTATAGTTTAGTACTATATTTATGGAGAGAAATTGATGGATTTTTTAACACTCAGGCGTGCGATAATAAAAAAATATTTCGGTAATATGAATGACCGGCAGTTTGAGGCGGTTACAACTGTTAACGGACCGCTTTTGGTACTTGCAGGTGCAGGAAGCGGAAAGACTACGGTGCTTGTAAACCGAATACTGAATCTCGTTAAGTTCGGAAATGCCTATAACAGCGATTTTTTGCCTGATTATACAGAGGGTGCAGTAAAACTCGGAGAAGATTATCTTAACGGTTTTGAAGATGATTTGCCTGACGGTGTTTTCTCGGTGTCTGCAGTCAAACCCTGGAATATTCTTGCTATCACTTTCACCAACAAGGCGGCAGGTGAACTCAAAGAGCGTATTGCCGCAAAACTTGGCGACAGTGCAAACGATATCTGGGCAGACACTTTCCACTCGGTTTGCGGTAAGATTATAAGAAGAAATGCCGAAAGAATAGGTTATTCTTCTCATTTCACTATTTACGATACCGATGACCAGCGCCGAGTGATGAAAGAAATTATGAAACAGCACAATATTGACGATAAATTTGTGCCTCATAAAAGTGTGCTTTCGGCAATTTCTTCAGCAAAGGATAAACTTATAAGTCCTGCGGAGTATGCGGCATCTGTCGGCATAGACCCGAGAAACAAAATAATTGCGGAACTTTATTCTCTTTATCAGAAAAAACTCAAAAGTGCAGATGCAATGGATTTTGACGATATGATAGTAAACACCGTAAAGCTTTTGCAGGAGAATGAGGATGTTTTAGAGTATTATTCCGAAAAATTCC
The DNA here is from genome assembly GCA_017502965.1 of Clostridia bacterium. Taxonomy (GTDB): domain Bacteria; phylum Bacillota; class Clostridia; order Oscillospirales; family Acutalibacteraceae; genus UBA737. Next base: position 1,515 of record JAFVTZ010000055.1, on the reverse strand, counting down.
GTTACTGCCTTGTAGATGAGTATCAGGATACAAACCACGCACAGTATGTACTGGTAAGTCTTCTTGCATCGGCAAGAAATAATATTTGTGTTGTGGGAGACGATGACCAGAGTATCTACCGTTTCAGAGGGGCAACCATAGAAAACATACTGAACTTTGAAGATGAATACAAAAATGCAAAGACCATTCGCCTTGAGCAGAATTACCGTTCAACTTCAACCATACTTAATGCCGCAAATTCGGTTATTGCCAACAACAAGGGAAGAAAGGGCAAAACTCTCTGGACAGATAACGGTGACGGTGAGAAAATCACCGTTTATACTGCATCTGACGAGCGTGAAGAGGCAAGATATATTGCCGATACTATACTTGAAAATGTGAGAAACGGCGCTAAATTCTCTGACCATGCAATACTTTACCGTATGAATGCACAGTCAAACTCGGTGGAAAGTGTTTTCGCAAGAAGCGGTATATCTTATAAAGTAATAGGCGGGCTCAGGTTCTATGACCGCAAGGAAATCAAAGATGTGCTTGCATATCTGCAACTTATAAACAATAATGCTGACGATTTGCGCCTTCGCAGAATTATAAACGAGCCAAAGCGCGGAATAGGGGATACAACCGTTTCGCACGCGGCTGAAATTGCGGCGGGACTCGGAGTTTCTTTGTTTGAGGTTATGAAACACGCGGACGAATATGCCGCACTTTCCCGCTCTGCAGGCAGAATCAAGCAGTTTTGCGATATTATAGATGACCTTACAGAAAAATCTTCCGAAATGGAACTTAGCGAACTATTTGAAGAAATGCTGATAAAAACAGGGTATACAGATGCTCTTTCGGCAGAGGGGGAAGAAGCTCACGACCGCCTTGAAAACGTAAAGGAATTTGCATCTACCATAGTTCAGTATGAACTCGAAACAGACGAGCCATCTCTTTCGGATTTTCTGGAGCAGATAGCCCTTGTCAGCGATATAGATTCTCTTGAAACAGATAACGATAAGGTTATTCTGATGACAGTTCATTCCGCAAAAGGTCTTGAATTTAAAAATGTGTTTCTTATTGGTATGGAAGAGGGCATTTTTCCGGGAAACCAGTCTATTTATGGCGGTAATGCCGAAATAGAAGAGGAGAGAAGACTTGCCTATGTTGCAATAACAAGAGCAAAGAAAAAACTTACAATTACAAACACTAATATGAGAATGATGTTCGGCTCTACAAGCAGAAATGCGCCGTCACGTTTCCTGAGAGAAATCGATGATAGTCTTTGCGAGTGCGAAGGGTCTTTTTTGCCTGTTTCAAATCACGGCTCGTATTCTTATACACCGTCGCGCAGTTTCACAAGTTCTTTCGCTTCGTCTTCTGCGCCTGCAAAGACAGCAGTATCTTCTCATTTTATAAATTCGTATTCATCTTCGCCGAAACCTTCTGCATCTTCGGGAGTTCAGTATACCGTCGGTCAGCAGGTGGGGCATAAAACTTTCGGAAACGGAACAATTCTGTCTGTTACCCCTGTGG
>JAFVTZ010000054.1 GCA_017502965.1 Clostridia bacterium | reverse complement strand
TTTTTCTTCGTCACAACCTGCAACATCTGCAAAAGTTGTCTTTTTTCTGCCGCTGTCCTTTCGGATTTTGGCTTTGCCGAATCCCATGGTCTTATCTGCGCCCATAGTGGAATTCATTTTCCGCATCATAAAGATCCAGAAAAATACCATAACACCGATTATCAAAACAGATGGAAGCATACTAAGAAGCCAGCCTGCGCGGTTGCCTTCTTCATAATCGTAAACAATAACCTTGTCCGTTCCTGCATTTTTCTCATTGATTGCCATTACGGCATCATTAACATCATTATAGAAAATGGAAGGGTCGGCAACTCTGTAACGGTAAGTTTTGTTATCTGCTCGTTTTTTATAGGTAAGTTCACCGTTATAAAGATTTAGTTCGTACTCCGAAACGCCGTTGGATTTAACAAGGCTTACTATTTCAGAATATTTTACCTCGGCAGTGTTTTTTGTAAGGGTTGATACCGCAAAAATAGTTATAATGAACACTATGGGTATACCCAGATACAAAAGCAGGTTTTTCAAATTTTTCAAGGGTTTTGCTCCTTTCACAGCCGAGTTATTAAAAATAAAAAAGTTCGGCTCTGTTTCGTTATATAAATTTAGTTTTATTTATTGCTGTAAACTTCGGGAGAAAGCACACCCACGAAGGGCAGATTTCTGTATTTCTCGTTATAGTCAAGTCCGTAACCCACAACAAACTCATCAGGAATTACTTTGCCCACATAATCGGCTTTTATATCTGCCTGACGGTTTGCAGGTTTATCTAAAAATGCACAAACTTTAATGCTTGCCGCATGTCGGTCAATAAGAACACCCCTGAGATATGAAAGTGTTATACCCGAATCAAGGATATCCTCAACAAGCAGAATGTCACAACCTTCAGGGTTTATATCAAGGTCTTTTTTAAACTTTACAACACCTGTGGTTTTGGTGCCGCTATAGGACGAAACTGCCATAAAATCAATCTCGCAGTCACAGGTGATATTACGCATAATATCTGCCATAAAAACTACAGCGCCTTTAAGTACGCTGACAAGCAGAAGTTTTTTGCCTGCATAATCTTTTGAAATCTGCTCACCGAGTCTTTTACAAATTTCTTTGATTTCTTCTTCTGATACTAAAACTTTTTCAATTCCTTTTTGCATTTTAATTCTCCTCTTCAACGTCTACAACATATATCCGCTTGGTCTGTGCGGTAACAGCACATCTCTGTGCCACACCGATACCGCGTATCCAGATAACACCTTCATCATCTGCAATAACAGGTAAAGTTTCTCTCAAATGGGCAGGAATTTTGCACTCACTGTAAATATCTTTAAGCGTTTTTGTGCAACCTCGGTTTGCAAGTCGGATTTTATCCCCCGCTCTACGGGTTCTTACAACCGATTTTCCAACTATTTTATCACAGTCAAGCGAATTTTTTAATAACAAATTATTAACTTTTTTCTCTTTTTCGAAAAAATTGTTATTTTTTTCGGTAAAACAAACCTTAAACTGCTTTTTTAGCGGTGTTTCCGACATTTTTTTAAACATTAGTTTATTATCTCTTACAACCGCCGTATAATCTTCAGGAAGACTTGTTCTGCCACCGTTTATCGCAACATTTAAAAGCGATTCTATATGAACACTCTCCAAAGAAACACCCAAAAGCGTATTTTCGGTAAACCTTTTAAGTACTCTTTTCGCAACAGCAGAGTCGAGTTTGCTGAAATTTTCAAGTGAAAGTTCTTGTCCCGAAACATTTTCTGAAATATAATTTTCAGCCAAACTGTAAAGCGTATTTGCATCTTCCCTCAAAGACTGTGTTGTCATGAGTACACAGTTCTGAACATTTGCATTTATCTCGCAAAGTTTCGGAATTATGTTGTGCCTTATTTTATTTCTTGTATAATCATCCGAAAGATTTGTGCTGTCTGTAACAAAGGCAATTTTGTTTTTACTACAATACTCCTCAATCACCACTCTTGTGCAAAGCAGAGCAGGTCTTATAATCCTGTCTCTTTTCGGGGGAATTCCGCAAAGCCCGTCCAGAGCAGTGCCGCGGGTCAGATTAAAAATAACAGTCTCAAGATTATCGTCAGCATTGTGGGCGGTAGCAATAAGTTGCGGTGCCACCCGTTCGAGAAAACTGTATCTCACCTGCCTTGCGGCAAGTTCGGTGCTAATCCCCAGCTCACAAGCAATTTTCGGTATATCAGCATATTCACAAAAGCATTCTACACCTAATTTTTCACACTGAGTTTTAACAAATTGCTCGTCTCGGTCAGCCTCTTTACCTCTTATTCCGTGATTCAGATGTGCCGCCGCCACGGTTATTCCGAGTTTTTCACGAAGCGACAATAAAACATAAAGCAAAGCCATTGAATCCGCTCCGCCTGAAAGAGCCACAGTAATATGATTACCGTTTTCAAGCAGCGAAAAGCGCTTTATTGTCTGCAAAACCTGTTTTTCCATTATCGGTACACATCCACAGAAGTAAATCTTGTAAACTGACCGTCCCAATAAAGGTCAACTGTTCCAACCTCACCGTGACGGTTTTTGGCAACGATACATTCTGCCTTATTCGGGTCACCTTTATCCTGATCGTCGCCCTTTTCGTTATCGTAATAAGTTTCACGGTAAAGGAACAGAACAATGTCAGCATCCTGCTCAATAGAACCCGAATCTCGAAGGTCAGAAAGGGCAGGTTTATGAGACTTACCTTTAGCCTCAGTACCACGGGACA
>JAFVTZ010000053.1 GCA_017502965.1 Clostridia bacterium | reverse complement strand
CCTTTAATTCGTCAATATCCCCTGTTGCAATTTCGACCGACAAATGAAGAAAAGCATTACCGTTTTCTATTCTTTCAGTAGTAAGATAAGGACGGCTTAAATGCATTTTATCAACAAATTCAATCCTTACATCACGGTAGATACCCATAACTGTGAAATCGCCGTTGGATGTTCCTGAATCCTTAACCATATTCCAAGGAACTAAATTCGGATTCTGCGGCGAGCGGTAGATATCTTTCCATTCTTCATCAGGAATTCCGAAATTGCAGGATTTTATCTCAACAATAAGTTCGTTTTCGCCGCTGAAATCAAGAAAAGAACTGACATCTACAATAGGTCCGCCAAACAAACCTTCGTGTTCACCAACAGGTTTTCCGTTTATCCAGAGCCTTGTAAAATAACCAGCGCCGTCAAAACAAAGATAGGCATTGCAGTTTTTTGAATAACCCTCTACATTGAATTTGCGGCGGTAATACCAGATTTTCTGGTCAACAAATCTGTATAAATGACTGTTCTCACCAACATAAGGATGAGGCAGAATTCCTGCTTCATATAGATTATAATATGTACCTGCAGGTAGTGTGGCACTGTGTTCAAATTGAAGACCCAAAACATCATCCAAAGGCATATCTGCCGAGCAAAAATCCCATACGCCGTTTAAGGATAAATGTGAATTTCCGTCAGTTCTGGGTTCGATATAAAATCCGTGTTGTAATTTCATAATTTCACCTTTTTAAAATGCCGAAACACTGCAATACGGTGTTTCGGCATACTCTATTACTTAACTGATAATTTCTTCTTGCGGATTATGATAACCAAAACAACTGCTGCACACAAAATAACTGCAACTCCTGCAGAAATGCCGATAATCATTCCTACAGATGTTTTAGTTTTAACCTCGGCAGGTTTCACATATTTTACCGAAGCCGAAGCGGGAGCATTTAAGTTTTTAATGTCTGCTCCTGCCGCAGATGTTCTGTCACCTAAATAATCATCTTCCTCATAAAGGGTGAAATCTTTGAAAGATGCTTCGCCTACACCGTTAACATTAGCGAGCATTATCCTCATTTTTTTACAACCTTCAGGGAATGTGAGAAGAGTGCAGAAATCTATCCAGCCGTCAGAACCTTCGCTTATATAGTCATTGCATCTCTTGGTTTCGATAACATTACCGTAAACATCGATAAATTAAACCAGAGTTGCCGCACCGCCGTCTTCACTTACCATATAACTTGATTTAACAGAGCCCGAAAGAATATAGTTCTGTCTGTAATCAAGGGTTAAATCCTGATAGTAATAAGAGGTGGTGTATCCCGAGTTTTCGACCTGAGCCGCACCACTGTCTGCCATAAAAGAAGCGTAACTCCAGTCTTCGGTATCACTTTCCCAGTAAAGCAAACTGCCGTCATCAGAGAACTCATCAAAACTGCCGTTCGGGAGAATATTGGTATCAATATATTCTATCTCTCTGATATCAATATCATCAAACCAGACAGTACCCGAAGCCTGAGAGAAACTAAGACCGAAAACAACACGCTTGCAATTTGCAGGAAATTTTCCGATAACTGTGAGCAGTGTCCAATCGTTATCTCCGAAAAGAGACTTTGAAGAATAGGTTTTAAGGGTGGAATTGCCTCCCGGTTGCTTAAAGTCCATCTTAATACGGACACCGCCCTCGCCTGCAACCAACGGTTTTACATCTTTGGTCTTAACCCAAGCTGAGAACTGATACCATTTTGTTGTATCAAATCCTGAGGTATCAACTGACAACATAGAGTTTGAGGCTTGAGTTTCACTTATGATTTTAGCAGACTGCGCACCGCTTCTCGGCTCACCTGCAACACACTGAATTTTTTGAGATTGTGTCCACCAGTACCATCCCGCGAAAGCACCGTCCTGTCCATTCTCGAACGAGAAGTTAGGAGCCTTGTTATTTGGGTCCTGAACAGGCATAACAACTGCCTTGCCTATCTTTTCAATAGCAACTTTATCAAATACAACTTTACCTGCAAAACAGTCAATCATAAGCACCGCACGAACATCTTTAGCGCCCTTTGGTATCTGATAATCAACATAAAGCCGTGTCCAATCATTAAGTTCGCGTTTTCCTGCAGAATTCAAATTCTGGGTTTCACCGTTTTGGTCAACATAGGAAACACGAAGTTTTACACCGCCGCCGTCATAAGCAACATCGGGTTTGATAAGAGTTTTAGCATATACTGTTATACGGTAGCGGAAAGCAGAATCCCAGTTGTTTATAGACTGATACATTGTTGCAACATTGTTACGGTCGCCCGAAGTGAAAAGAACTGAGCGTTTTGCATCATAAGCATCACTTGATGCAGTGATTTTCACAGTATCATTAGGTACCGACTTGTTCCAGTCTTCAAAGGAATCGTTCTTCCCCTCTTCAAAACTTAAGTTATAAAGGTCATCGAACTTATCGGGCTCATCAGCCTCGCCGTTATATTCAACGATAACAGCATCATCAAGATGAATAATTCCTCTCATATATTTCATTACAAAAGAAATATTTACTGTTGAAGTATTTTCCGGCAAATCCGAGCCGTTTACAATGAGAGATAACTTTCTGTAACGGGAAGTTGATGTGATAACTTCGGAAGCGGTAACATAATCGCCTGCAGAAAGCTGAATAAATGCACCGCCCCAAGAAGGAACATAAAAACCTGTATCATCATCAGATGTAGGTCTTACATAGAATGAGATTTTATAGTTCTTGCTTCTGTCAAGTTCAACCGATTGTGAAAGTGACAGAATATGGTCGGTATTGGTATCCCTGATAACCGCTGCTTTGCCTGTTCTTCCCTTTTCCTGAGTTATGGAATTTTTATTGTTTCCGCCGTTTGAGAATTTCCATTCAGGGAACTCGCCGTCATAGAATATTTCAAAATCTCCGTTTGCAAAATTTCCTTTTTGCGAAGCAATAGCATTACCCACTTTTTCAAGAGCAACACTATCAAACAAAACTTTGCCCTCAACACAGTCTATCATAAGCACTGCGCGGATATCTTTCGCATTTTCGGGAATCTGGAAATAAAGTTTGAGTTTTGTCCAGTCATTAAGTTCGCGCATTCCCGAAGAACTGACAGACACGGTATTACCTTCAGAATCTTTATACTGAACTCTGAGTTTTACACCGCCGCCCTGATATGCAACATTCGGTTTTCCAAGTGTTTTTGCAAAAGCGGTCAGGCAGTAACGATAAGCAGGGTCAATATTGTTTATTGCCTGATTTACATTCGCAACATTGTTTCTGTTGGTTGAAGTAAACAGTAAAGATTTACTGCCGTCTTTCTTATCGGTAGAAGGAGTTACATTAACCGTACTGTTGGGAATGTTTTTAGTCCAGTCATCAGGAGTATTTGCTTCCCAGTTTTCGAAACCAACATTGTAAAGGTCTTCTAAAATCTCGGGTTCATCAGGCTCACCGTTATATTCAACGATTGACGCATCGTCAATATAGAATGTACCTCTTAAATACTGCAGAATGAACTGTACTTTAACAGTGTTTGTATCTTCGGGCAGTTCAGAGCCTTTTACTATTACAGAAAGTTTTTTATATCTTCCTGCCGAAGTGATTTTTTCGGATTCAACCTTATAATCTCCTGCAGATGCTCTGATATAAGCGCCGCCCCAGGAAGGCACATAAACACTAAGCCCATCTACCGACTTTGCCATAACGTAAAAAGAAATACGGTAATCCTTAGTGCGGTCCAAATCTACAGACTGTGAGAAATAGACAATATGGTCGGTGTTAGTATCAGTAAGCACAGCGGCATAACCGTTTCTTCCATCTTTCTGGGTTACGCTGTTATTTGCATTACCGCCGTTATAAAAACTCCATTCGGGGAACTCGCCGTCATAGAATTCCTCAAAACCTGCATTGGCAAATTTTTCAGGCTCAACTGTGATAGCGTTTCCTATAACTTCAAGGTTCAGTTTATCGCAAAAAACATTTCCTTTAACGCAGTCAATAAAAATTCTTGCGGTAACATCCTTTGCACCCTCGGGTATCTGGAAATAGAGTTTGTGCTGTGTCCACTCGGTAGTAGTTGTGAGTGCTTTTGATGTGACATTGACAGTTGAACCTAAAGCGTCGGTGTAAACTACTCTTAACTTTATACCGCCGCCCTGATATGCAACATCAAGTTCATCACTCTTTATATAACAAGTAAGCGCATAACGCTTAGTATAGTCGATATTATTGATTTTTTGGG
>JAFVTZ010000052.1 GCA_017502965.1 Clostridia bacterium | reverse complement strand
TTCCAGATAACAGCATAATTTGCTTTCACTCTTTCGAGTTCAGCATCGTCGATAATATATTCCTTAGCATCTTCCAGAATCAAATCTTTTCCAAGTTCTACAGCCTCGGGAGTAAGATTTTCAATGTGGTAAAGACCTACAGCACCGTTTGATGCGGTTGCCGCACCGAAATCTTTAAGATAAGTGCAGGTTGCATCGTCAAGTTCAGTACCTATCCACTTATCAAGACCGACAATATACGGCACATCTTCCATAACCTTCATACCGATAGCAGAACCAAGCAGTTGTGCCTCGGGCTTTTTGGTGGTTTCGATTTTAATTATCCACGAAGCCTTTCTGCCCTCATCAGTAAGCAGACCGAAATAAGGTACATAGCCTACAATAGAGCCCATAATATCGATAATGCCTGAATTTCGGTTGCAACGCGCTCCCAAAACCGAGTTTGCATATACTACAGCCGAAGACTCTGCCCAACTGAGTACCTCACCTTTCTGGGGTTTGTTTCCAACCTCGTCCATATAGCAGGTGCAGGTAAAAGCATCGTCATCCATAAGACCGAGCATTTTGAGTTGTTCCTCATAAAAACTCTGCTTTGTATACATAAGTTTATTGAAAACAAAATTCTGCAAAAAGTTTGCAGGAACATTTTTATCAAGAGGTCTCGGGTCAACAGAAAACTTCTGTCCCGACATTACTCCCGAATCGAGAAGTTGTTGCATAAGGTCATAAACGGGAGACATAACTTTAAGTCCGAAAGAGGTTACAAGATGGTTGTATTTTGATGACACAGGCACTAATTTTTCAGCCTCAAATGCATCTCCGTACATAACCATAGTTTTCATAACTTTTGCCATGGTTTCCCCTTTGGCACCGTCTAAAATCTGCTGTTGTTCAGCGGTTAGTTGCATAATTTTCACTCCTTATAATAAATGAAGAATGAATGATGAATAATGAATAATTTCGGTGTTTCGCTCTGCGAAACTTATATATTCGTTTAGGCTTTGCCAAAACACCTTAATTTTTCACTATTAATTATTCACTATTAACTATTCCTTAGAAAATCTGATTTTAAAATCAGATTTTCATACACACATTCCACGCGCCCCAAATAACAGTTCTGAGGTTGCCAACGTTAGCAGCATCACCTATAATGTGAACCTTGCCGCTTTTTTTGGCAATAGGTGCGGGATTATATCCAACAGAAAGAATAACACTGTCAGCCTTAATATCAAAGGTTTTGCCGTACTTGTCAGTAACAGTAACAGAGCCTTCGTTAATGCTGTTAAGTTTGGTTTCGAGATGAACAGGAACTTTATTTGTTTTAAAGAAATCGCGCAAGAAACTTGTGTTTGCAAGACATATTCCTTTTGTAGTGATAAGATCATCCTGCATTTCAACAATAGTGGGCTTTTTGCCCTGCAAATAAAGTTCGTAAGCGATTTCGCAACCTGTAAGTCCGCCACCGATAACTGTAACATTTTCACCGACATCAGCTTTTCCTAACAGAAAATCTACAGCCTCTATTGCGGTATCAGCACCCTTTACTGGGATTTTCTTTGCAACTGCACCTGTTGCAACAATAATTTCGTCTGTATTAAGGCTTTTAACATCGGTAATTTCTGTATTAAATTTAATTTCAATGGGATACTTTGTAATCTCACGGTTGTACCAGGCAATAAGGTCGCGGTCCTTTTCTTTGTAAGATGGTGCCGCTGCCGCAATAAATACGCCGCCAAGTTTATCGGTCTTTTCATAAAGAGTTACATTATGACCGCGTTTTGCGCAAACAATAGCCGCTTCCATACCGCCGATACCGCCGCCAATAACAGCAATATTTTTAACCTTTTTGGCAGGGGTTAAGTAATATTTTCTAGACTGCATTGTTTTTGGGTTTATAGCGCAACGGGCAAGACCCATAGTGTCGGTCAGATCCTGAGTATTGGCGTGACCCTTTGAAGACGAGAAATTAAAACAACCCGCGTGACAACAAATGCAAGGCTTGATATCTTCAATTCTGTCCTCAATCATCTTGGTAACCCATTCCGAATCCGCGAGGAATTGACGGGCTACACCAACCGCATCTATAAGACCGTCTTCAACAGCCTTAGACCCTACATCAGGCTCCATTCTTCCGGCGCAAACAACAGGGATATCAACAAATTTCTTAATATGTGAAACATCCGCAAGATTGCAGTTTTGCGGCATATACATCGGCGGATGCGCCCAATACCAGGAATCGTATGTACCGTTATCGGCATTAAGCATATCATAGCCTGCATCCTGCAAGTATTTCGCCGCTTTTTCGCTTTCTGCCATATTTCTGCCAACCTCGGTATATTCTTCACCAGGCATAGCACCCTCGCAGAAACCTTTCATTTTGGATTCAACGGAATAGCATATAGAAACGGGATAATCATCACCGCATTTTTCCTTGATTGCTTTTACTATTTCAACGGGGAAACGGTAACGGTTTTCAAAACTTCCGCCGTATTCATCGGTGCGTTTGTTGAAGAATTCTATTGCAAACTGGTCTAAAAGATAGCCTTCGTGAACAGCGTGAACCTCAACACCGTCAACACCTGCTTTTTTGCAAAGTTCGGCAGTTTTTGCAAAGGCTTCAATTATTTCGTGAATCTGTTCAACAGTCATTTCAGGGCAAATAATATCATGCGCCCAACGCGACGGCTGAGGTGAAGGCGAAGCAAGTTCGTGGGATGTATCAATAATCGGCTTAACGATAGCACGGGTTATTTTATTTTTATGCAGCGGTGCCACCAACTCGGTAATCGCCCAACTTCTGCCCATACCTGCAGTAAGTTGTATAAACAACTTTGCGCCCGTCTTATGGATTTCATCCATAAACTCTTTTAATTCATCAAACATTTTCGGGTTCTGCCAGAGCCATTTTCCCCAAAAAGTATCACGCAAAGGAGCAATGCCCGGAATTATGAGACCAACATTGTTTTTTGCTCTTTCCAAAAAGAAATTAGCGGCTTCCTTGTCAAAATGACAACCGGTAAGTTCAAACCAACCGAACAAGGAGGTTCCACCCATGGGACACATAACGATACGGTTTTTGATTTCCACGTTACCGATTTTCCAAGG
>JAFVTZ010000051.1 GCA_017502965.1 Clostridia bacterium | reverse complement strand
TTTCATTTATCCCCCTCCTTTACTTAACGTTAAACTCAATATCCGAACCTGCGAGCCATCTTTTCATTCTGACTAAATCTCTCACATCAAACGAACTGTCAGAATTAACGTCACTTATGCTAAGGTCCATATCTTTCAATTCCAAAACAGCCTTTCGCATTTCTACTAAATCTAACGCGTCGATTATTGCATCGGCAGTAATGTCTCCGTAATAGCAATCCGATATGTAAAGTTCCGTATTCTTATAGGTTTCGTATTCAAAACCTGCATCATAAAAGTTACTTTCTTCATCTGTCCAACCCAAAATCGCTTTGCCAATTTTATCGGAAAAAACGGGAAGTTTTAATTTTTCACCGTTTGTCAAATAATATTTGGCGCTATCATATATACTAACAAAAAACTTTTCTCCCGATACCGCGGCAACAGGGCATCCGCCGTAATTATAAACCTTGCCCGAGTCAGTTCCATAGCAAATATAAACCGACTCGCCTTTGTTCATAAATCCAAGTTCTGCAACAGTACCTTTTTCTATGTTGCTGTAAATTCCCTGTACTTTACTGTCTTTAATCAGAAGAACATGGCAGGCCGTACGAGCCTGAGCCGAATCAGAAAGACTAAGCGTTACGTTACCGCTCTGAGGTGTTGTAAATTTCATATAAATACCCATATTGTGGGTATTTCCGTCTTTTCCTTCACCCAGTCCTACAGCAACCATAAATCCTTTATTTTGATACGGCAACCCGATTTCACGGTGGGCGCCGCCTGCTGTATAAGCAGTTGCCATTGTAGGATGAAGTGTTCCAACAGCACCGAAAGAATATGTACCTGATACATTACCGTTAACATCGAGGGTCATTGCAAGCGGATTATAAACACTTCCGCTTCTGATAATTTCGTAAGGACTTAATCTGCTTATAAGTGAAGCAACATCATCATTCACAGCATAATTCATATATCCCAATGTATCGTTATTGCCGCTTGAGTCTATTGGATTTTCAAAACTTCCGAACTCCCATACTCTACCCGATTTTTCGGTAGCACTTCCTGTAGTATATACCTTGTTATTGTAATAGTTATTTTCAATATAATCCAAAGCGCAGTATTTATATAAAGCGTAACCTTCAGTATCAGCAAATTCTTCTTTAACAGTTACACGCGGAATACCGATACTTATCTGTGTATCTGCACCAGTGATTGCATTAAGCCATAGCGTTTCTCCCGCTTTCATATCCTGAAGAACTGCATAACCCGTTTTATCTGGGTTATAACTTCTGACACCGTCAACCAAAACAGATTTTCCACTTGTGTCCTGTTTGAAAATATTGTATTTAATATCCCTCTTTGCCTCTATCGGTGCCGAAATTTCATAAATTCCGCTCTGAGGTGCTGTAAACCCGAAATACATCTGTTCATATTCAGCGGCATTAAATAATATTGTGCGCCCCTTTTCAGCCGTTGCCGAACTTTTAAACGAAGAATAAGAATACCGCACACTGTAAGAGGAATTAACCTTTTCATTACTTAATGTATATACCGAATTTGCACCGCTTTCGGTATTAACAACCGAATCAAGATATATTACCGAATTATCCACACTTGCCAGTGTTTCGGTTGATTCTTCGGTTACTCTAATTATTTCAGAAGCAGAATTTTCACCGCTCAACTGAATAATTGTATCCCCTGATATAGTCGGCAGTTGCAAACTTTCAGCACCCTTGTGCACCATATAGGTGTAATATTTTCCGTCTGTTAAAACTAAAGCCGCTTTAACGCTGTTGGTATTATTCCATTTAATCTGCAATCCGCTTTCGGTATTTTCTGATTCAATTCCATAATCAGTGTCAGGTATTTCGAATCCCGAAGGCACAGTTAAAACTGCATATTTCCAAACGGAATTTTCGTCTGATGCAATCACACCGTCAGCATAAACCGAATCGAGTGCTGTATATACACCGTATTTTGACCTTTTTGCCGCTTCGAGTGCGAGTGTTTCAGAATCAGTAATATCCATATTTTCACTTTCAGCAGAACTAAAAACGCTATTCATAAAACCGGTAAGCCCGTTGAAAATATCCGAAGTTTTGGTATAAAGTTGCTTCTCTGTCGTTACATAAAACAGAGGATTCCAATTTACTCCGACACCGTGAGTTTTTGCAATCGGTGTATCTGAGGTAAGTTCAAAACGAACGATATCTCCCTTGCTGACGGTAAAATCCAGTTCTTCAATATCTACCGAAACGGTCGTTTCATCAATAACTGAATAACCGCTTTGGGGATAAATATTTTCACCGTTTTTAGTTATTCTTATAAGTGCTCTGTAGCCGCAGTTTTTTGTAAAATATGTACTGAACAGAGAAACCGTGTGAGCCGAAATTTGAATATATCCGTCCTGCTTTGCAGTATACGAAAGAGCCGTTGCGGGTATTGATTCAAGTAAATCCAAATCTCCGTACCTGTTCCAGATACGCATATATCCTTTTGGACCAATACCTGTAGCATGCTTAAAACTGTCTGCCTTATAATTTTCCGACCATTCTTCCTCTGTGATATCTGCAAAATTTGTATAATCAGTATTGCCTGCATACCAATAATCCCACTGCTTATGCGACATATAATCCCATAAAGGATTACTACCGTCAAGAGCGAATTGATATGAAAAAACATTATCGGAATCGGCAGTATTATTTACGCCACTCCAATCCTTGACAGCGCTGTAATACTTAGGGGTTGCCGCATTTTCGGCGTCGGTTCCGTTTAAAATGGCTGTTGTTGCCGCGGCACTTAAAGTAATTACCGCGACAAGCAAAAGAGATATCAAAACAGATGTTAACCGCTTAATGTTTTTAAAACGCATCAAGTGTAACTCCCTTATATTTTATTTTACATCAAGTACCCATTCTTCGCGCTTTCTGAATTTGTTATGGAACTTCTTGTTAAGCACACCCTTTTCCTCCAAATGAATATAGCAAGCCCTGTCGCAAGCGTTACCGCAAATAGAAGAAATATAACTGTGCATTATAGGCGGATAATACGAAATTTCGTTGATTACCTCGCGCGCATTTTTTGAATCGAGTTTCTTTTCACCCTTTAAAATCTCAAGCCTGTCTTCCCTATTTGGAAAAGCATTTTGCGACATAAAAGGATTTTTAGACATATTGGCACCTGCATAATATGCAGCACACTGCCAAGGCTCTTTTGTTTTATCCTGGATTGCATTACCCGGACACGCTTTAATACATTTGCCGCAATTATCACAAATATGGGGAACAAATTCAGGAGTGGGTTCAAGTTCTGCATCTGTAAGAACAAAGCAGTATCTTTGCAGAGGACCGAAATCGTCGGTCAGCAAAGTACCGCTCATACCTATTTCTCCGATACCGCATTTAGCGGCAGTTTGCTCGTAATTCATTTGAAATTCAGCCTTTTTGCCGCGGTAAATCTTGTTATAAAGTATTTCAGGGTTTGTGCTATCATCCTCTTGCATTACAGTTTGAGTCTTTCGCTGAGGAAGCGCAGTGAAACCCTCTTCCTCTAACATCCTTGCACAGCGTAGGGTCATCATAGGCATAACAGTTTCTTCCAGAACTTCTATTGCCATTGTTGTATAGTGGTGATATGAAGTACCCTCTTCAATACCTCTGTGAGTGCCTCTGAGAATTCTGTAACAAAGGCAGATAACAGATTTTGTTTCAGGCAAAATTTTAAAAATCGGGTCATCCTTATCAAAACGGCTTGCAGGAGCAATACCGATTTTATCAGGACCGAAAGACATACCCTTTAGTTCGTTAATTTTGTTAATCATATTATTTTTGCCTCCTTTAAGTGTTTAAAGCAGACGTAATCACATTTCTTACCGCAAAGGCAAGGAACATAACCGCTTTGTGTGTTAGGTAAAAAGTCAATTTCCTTGAAAATCTTTCGGGCACTCTCAGCATCAAATCGTTTTTCACCGTTTAAGATAATTTCTCTTTCGGGATTATCTTTTAAGAAATCATCTGTCATAAAGGGATTTGATTTATGAACACCCCTGTAATAAACAGCACATTGCCAACTGTCAACCCCATTTTCTGATATAGCATTACCGGGGCATGCTTTTATGCACTCTCCACATTTATCGCAAAGTTCTGTTTCAATTATGGGGTCTTCTTCGAGTTCCCAATCGGTAACAATAAAGCAGTATCTCATACAAGGACCGTATTTCGGGTTAATAACCCTTCCGTTAAGCCCCTTTGTACCAAGTCCGCAAAGCACAGCAGCAGTGTCTGTATTCAGAATAACCTCGGGAGCGGGTTTATCGGGAGAAACCGCCTCGGAATAAACAAATTCATAAACATCTGTAACTTCGGGATTTCCGCTCTTATCGCCGTTAACCCTTAAATTAGGAGCACTTCTCTGTGTGCAGGCATCATAACCCTCGTTTTCAATAACTCTTGACATTTT
>JAFVTZ010000050.1 GCA_017502965.1 Clostridia bacterium | reverse complement strand
TCTCCTTTTAATGTTTTTTTATTTATTATAAGTTTTTCTTTCATATCAAGTCACCTCACAAAAAGTATAACTTGACAGATGTTATAAATATATGTTATAATTTATAACACAAACCGACGCCAAACAATTTTGCTGCGACACAAGACCCCCGAGAGTAGATTTTATACTCTCGGGGGTCGGTTTTTAATGTTTTACAATTTTAAAAAGTTTTGAAATTTCCATAATGAGGAGCGGTACAAGGATGAGTCCCAATGCTACAAAATAAAGGCCTGCGGGCAGAAGTTCCAGACCGAAAGGCACACGCAAAGGGGTGAAAAGAATAAGTGCTGTGAGAGCAAGAGACGCAAATGTCGCAAGATTTAACTGTTTGTTGGAAAAAGGTCCTATAGCAAAAAGCGAGCGGGAAGAGCGCATATTGAATGCCTGAACTATCTGTGACATTGCAAGCACTGTAAACGCCATTGTCTGACCTGCGGCTTCTGAGCCGGTAACTCTTTGTCCGTAATAGAAAGCGAAAAGAGTGAGAATTGCGAACATTAAACCTTGAAGCACTACCTGAATTCCAAGACCGTTTGCAAAAATGCCTTCGCTTTTGGGCTTGGGTTTATGATTCATTATATCGGGCTCAACCGCTTCCATACCGAGCGCTATTGCAGGCAGGGAGTCTGTAACAAGATTTATCCATAAAAGTTGCATTGAAAGCAAGGGGGATTTGTGCCAGAGTAACATTGCGGCAAAAACGGTTATAACTTCGCCGATGTTGGTACCAAGCAGAAATCCGACAACCTTTTTAATGTTTGCATAAATTCCTCTGCCTTCTTTGACGGCATCTACTATTGTTGCGAAATTATCGTCTGTAAGGGTCATATCGGATGCACCCTTTGCAACATCTGTTCCGGTTATTCCCATAGCACAGCCGATATCTGCCGCTTTGAGAGCAGGAGCGTCGTTTACGCCGTCACCCGTCATAGAAACTACCTGACCTTTGCGTTGCCATGCTTTTACAATGCGTATCTTGTTTTCGGGTGAAACTCTTGCGTAAACAGAAATCTGTGTTACCTTTTGGTCAAGTTCTGAATCGGTCATAGCATCAAGTTCAGCACCTGTTATAGCAAGGTCGCCATCCTCTAAAATGCCGAGTTCTTTGGCTATTGCCGAAGCGGTAACAACATGGTCGCCTGTTATCATAACGGGTTTTATGCCGGCTTTTCGGCAAATGGCAACCGCATCTTTAGCCTCGGGACGGGGCGGGTCTATCATACCTACAAGCCCCATAAAGCAAAGGTCGTTTTCGAGGGTTTCAGAGGTGATTTCTTCAGGCAGTTTTTCGATTGTTTTATAAGCCACCGCTAAAACTCTTAAAGCATTTGCACTCATTTTTTCGGTGATTTCTTTAGCGGTCTGCAAATCGCCTTTTACACAGCGCTCTGCCAGCATATCGAAAGCGCCTTTAACAATAACCACCTTTTTGCCGCCGATTTCGTTTACGGTTGTCATAAGTTTTCGGTCGGAATCAAAGGGGAGTTCTGCAATACGGGGATACTGGCTGTTCAGTTTTTCTTTTTCAAAACCGTTTTTATGCGCCGCAAAAACAATGGCAGTTTCTGTCGGGTCGCCTATGTGCTGACATTCGTCTCCATTAAATATAACCGAGCCGTCACAGCAGAGGGCGGCGTGGATAAGCAGATTTTTAACCCCATCAGAATTATTGTCGGTTATGTCTTCAGTGTCTTTTTCGCCGTTCAGATATGCCTTTTTGAGTGTCATTCTGTTCTGGGTTAAAGTTCCTGTTTTATCAGAACATATAATAGATGCACTGCCGAGTGTTTCAACAGCAGGCAGTCTTCTTATAAGGGCGTTTTTCTTAACCATTCGCTGAACACCTATAGACAGCACAACTGTAACTATAGCAGGAAGGCCTTCGGGTATAGCAGAAACAGCAAGGGAAACGGCGGTCATAAAAATTTCAAGAGGGGGAATATCGTTTAAAATACCTACAATAAAAATGACAACGCAGGCTAAAATAGCCATTATACCGAGGTATTTTCCAAGGTCGGCAAGTTTTTTCTGTAAAGGAGTGGAAGAATCGGTTTCTTCATCAAGCAGGTTTGCGATTTTGCCCATTTCTGTGTCCATACCGATGGCTGTTACCACAGCAGTTGCCGTACCGTAAGTGACACTGCATCCCGAAAACACCATATTACTGCGGTCTCCGAGAGGGGCATCTTCTAAAACTTCGCTTTGGGCATCTTTTTCGCTTGGAACGGATTCGCCCGTCAATGCAGATTCTTCTGATTTCAAACTCACACTGCTTAGCAGTCTTGCATCTGCAGGAATAAAATCGCCTGCTTCAAGTTTAATAATATCGCCCGGAACAAGCAGAGCGGCATCTATGATATCCTCTTTGCCGTCACGGATAACACGTGCGTGCGGAGCAGACATATTTTTAAGCGCATCAAGCGCTTTTTCGGCTTTTCCTTCCTGATAAACACCCATAACTGCATTGAGAATAACAATAAGCAGAATAAGTGCAGGCTCAAAAAGTTCACCCCAGTTTTTTTCGGCACAAATGACTATAAAAGAAACTATTGCCGCACCAATAAGTATAAGAATCATAACATCCTTAAACTGTTCTATAAAGCGCGCAAACAGAGATTTTTTCTTTTTCTCTGTAAGTTTGTTAGGACCGAGTTTTTCGCTTCGTGATAAAGCCTCATTGGAACTAAGTCCCCTTGTAGGGTCAACCGATAACATTTCAAGTATTTCAGTTTCAGGGCTGCTGTGGAATAACAATCTGATTTCCTCCCAAAGTAAATTAGTGTTAATATTCTACCACAAACTTATGGAAAAATATAGATAAATATTTAACATTTTTAATCCTTTTTATAAATTTATCAAAAACTTTATGA
>JAFVTZ010000049.1 GCA_017502965.1 Clostridia bacterium | reverse complement strand
TTTCATCCTCTGCATATATACATAACTTATATTTGGTTTCCTCATCGGGTACTCTTAAAGTATATGTGTGGTGATTTTGGTCTTTAGTTCCTGTATACCCGCTATAAGCAGACCCGCTTTTGTTCACAGTTTCACAACGGCTTATATTCCCCGTTGTATCAAATGTTACGGTTATATCACCTACAGGTAATTCATAGTCTAGCAAATAGTCTCCGGAGACAGTTAAAGTTTCATAGCTGATTAAAGGTTCTGATGGAGCACTTTCTCTTAAACGTACGGTTAAACCGTGATTTATCGGGCTTGCGTCATTTATTCTTACTATTTCTGCGCTGACGCGGTTTTTTATCGCAGTGCCAAAAGTACTATTAGCATAATCAAGGCTCACCTCGCCCACATCACCTTTTTCACCCTTTTCGCCTTTTTCACCCATTTCGCCTTTATCTCCCTTTTCGCCTTTATCTCCCTTTTCACCTTTAAACACACCGTTATCGGCATCAGTTCTGACCGACTTTGCAATTTCCTTTGTTTCTGTTGCAAGGGTTATAAGTTGCTGATATTCGCTCGGTGTAGGGTCTGAAGGTTTTTCTCCCTCAGCATAACCGCTTTGGAGTACTGTAACAGCAGTTCTGGTTGTGGTTGCAACGCTTTCTCCCCAAATCCCGAAAACCGATAAATAAAACCTCGGCGCTTTTAAAACCTCATGCGGAATATAGCATTTGTTTTCGCTGATGCACAAAGAATTACCCTCTTCGAGAATAATATTGACCGTAACTCCGTTATCATTACTGAAAACCGCAGTTTTGGTATAATCTTTCCACCTTTCAGGAAAACTGAATTCCACTGTTTCAAATTTCACACTGTCCGAAACGGTATTTTCGCTGACATAAAGTTTATTATGTAAAATTTCTGCCTGTATCATATTTTTCCTCCTGTATGATTTTTACGCCTTAATGATACAAGGACATACAGGGACATTTCCCGACAGATATACTTCAAAATCAAATTTTCGCCGCTTGAATTTCAAAAACAACCGAATAATGCAATACCGTTGAAAAAATTCTTTCAAAGATGTAATATAAACCCGAAAGGAGGCAAAATATGAAACTTGAAATCTTTATCGATAAAGAAAAAACGGAACAGGTGCTTATTTATGCGCATAAAAAAACACCGCTTATTGAAGCAATAGAACAACTTATAAATGAAAATCAGGAAATATTTTTAGGAATTAAAGATAGAGAAACCGTAAGGCTGAATATCAGTGAAATATACTGTTTTACAGTAGAAGAGAATAAAATTTACGCCTATACAAAATCCGAAAAATACCAACTCAAAACCAGACTCTACAAGGTCGAAGAAAGACTCGGCGAGGATTTTGTAAAAATCAATCAGTCCTGTATTGCAAATATCAGAAAAATTGAACGTTTTGATGCAAATTATGCAGGCACTCTCAAAGTAATATTTAAAAACGGGCATACAGATTACGTTTCTCGGCGAAATCTCAGAAAAGTTAAAGAAAGGATTGGATTATATGAATAAATATATGAAAAGTTTTTTGCACAGAGGCCTCATTTTTGCAGGCTTCGGTCCAATAGTCGTAGCAATAATTTATATGATACTAGAAAAAAGCATACCCGATTTTTCCCTTAGCGGAACACAGATTTTTCTAGCTGTAATATCAACATATATTCTGGCATTTCTACAGGCAGGCGCTTCGGTTTTCAATCAGATTGAAAACTGGTCGGTAGCAAAATCCCTGTTTTGCCATTTTATCACCATTTATTCTGCTTACACCCTCTGCTACCTGCTGAACAACTGGATACCGTTCAAACCTCAGATTTTAATAATATTTACACTGATTTTTGCGGTATTGTATTTCATTATCTGGGCAATGGTTTACTTCAGCATTAAAGCGGCAAGCAAAAAAATGAATAAAAAACTCTCATAAGAGAAAAACGGCAGAAATTCTGCCGTTTTTCATTATTCACCGAGCGAGAATCTAACTCCCTCGATTTCATCAATCATTTTAAGTCTTTCAGGAGAGCTGAGGTTTGAAACCGTTACATAAAGACCCATACTGTTCGGAACATTGCTTTTGGGTGACACAGATTCTATCAATGCATCAGAATCAATATCATTACGGATTTTATCAATGATTTCTCTGAGATTATATGTAAGGTCTACCTCAAGATAAATATGGGTTGCCTTTTTACGCTTACGCTCAAGTCGTGTGAGGAATGCCGCCGTAAAAACACAAAATACCGTAGCAATTATAGCGCCGCTATAAAAACCGTAACCCAAAGCGATGCCGATAGCCGCTGTTGCCCACATACCTGCAGCAGTTGTAAGACCGATAACCACATTACTGTTTTTAACAATTATCATACCTGCGCCCAAGAAACCAATGCCTGATACAACCTGAGCCGCAAGACGAAGAACATCTCCGCTTATGCCCAAAGTTGCATAAACATAATAACCTGTAAGAGAGGTCATTGCAGACCCGATACATACAAGGATATGGGTACGAAGTCCCGCCGCACTGCCGTGTCTTCCACGCTCGCTGCCGATAATACCGCCTGCAACAATAGCAAGAATCAGCCTTAAAGCAATGGTTGCATAATTAAAATCCCTTAAAATAGCTACTACTTGTTCTAACTGTGCCAAAACATTACCTCCCTAAAGTTAAAAGTATATTATACATAAAAGTATTTAACTTGTCAAGCAAAATTTCTGCAAACAGCACAAAAAATCCTGCATACTTTTTAGTATGCAGGATTTTGAATTTTAAAAATTATTCTTCGGTAGCAGCGGTTTCATCTGCAGGAGCATTTTCCTCAGTTGCTTCGTAAACTACTTCGTCAGCAGCCTCTACAGCAACCTCTTCCTCAACTACTTCAGGCTCGATAAGAGCGCGGATAGAAAGGCTTACACGCTTCTTCTCAAAATCAACAGCGGTAATCTTTGCCTCAACTTCCTGACCAACAGTCAGTTCATCCTGAGGTTTAGCAATGTGCTTGTTTGCAATCTGAGAAATGTGGATAAGACCGTCAATTCCGGGGATGATGCGGGCAAAAGCACCGTATGTTGTCATGCTGACAATTGTAACCTTTGCAACATCGCCAACACTGTAGTTATTCTCGAAAATAACCCACGGATTATCCTCAGGTTTCTTGTAACCGAGAGAAATCTTTTTCTTTTCAGGGTCGATAGCCTTAACATATACCTCAACAGTATCGCCAACAAGAACTACCTCAGAAGGATTCTTGATTCGAGCCCAAGAAAGTTCAGAAATGTGAACCATTCCGTCCACACCGCCGATATCAACAAAAGCACCGTAACTGGTGAGAGATTTAACAGTACCTGTAAAACGGTCACCTACAGCGATTTCTGCCCAAACCTTATCCTCTGCCGCCTTCTTCTGCTCACGGAGAACGCTTCTGATAGAGCCGACTGCTCTGCGGCCGCGGCCGATTTCGATAATGCGGAAAGAAACTTCCTTGCCTTTGAGTTCTTCAAGAGAATCATTGCGGGATAATGTTGCCTGAGAAGCAGGGATAAATACTCTTACATTGTTAGTGTAAGCAACAACGCCGCCCTTAATGATTTCTTTAACGAAACCGTTAACAATTTCGCCCGATTCTTTGGCGGCAACTATATTGTCCCAACCGGCAATAGCATCAAAACGACGCTTCGAAAGCATTGCGGTTCCTTCCTGGTCACTGATTTTCATAATAATGAGATCAAGTTCATCGTTGACCTTTACTTCATCCATCAGTTTAACGTCAGGATCAGAAGAATATTCAGCAGCGGTTATGTAACCTGTAACTCCTCTGCCGATGTCCACTGTGATTTCAGTGGGATTAACAGCAATAACTGTACCGCGAACTTTCTGGTCTGATGTTAAGCTGCTGAGTGAAGCTTCGAATGCTTCCTCGTCTGTCATTTCCTCGAAGCTTTTTTGAACAGATTCTTTTACCTCCATCTGTTCTTCAACCGGTTGTAAAATTTCCGACATGGTTTTGATAACCTCCTTTATTATACCCGCAGGTGTTGAAGCACCTGCCACTACTCCGATAAGCCCTGCATCCTCAAAATCGCCAACATTCAATTCATCAGCCGTTTCAACCAGAACGGTCCTTCGGCAATTTTTAAGACACACATCAAAAAGTTTAGCGGTATTCGAACTGTACCTTCCTCCGACAACTATTACAGCGTCGCTTTCACGCGACAGTTTGTCCGCTTCGCTCTGGCGCATCGCAGTAGCATTACATATTGTATCAAAATTTTTTGCATTTGTACATACTTTTTTTAATTTTTTTTGCATTAAGTCCCAAATTTTTGCGTTAAAAGTGGTCTGAGAAACAAAAATTACCTCTTTTTTGGCAAAATTCGCGTTTTCTGAGAGTAAATTTTCAAGTTGCATCTCGTCAGACACGACATAACATTCACCCTCGCAGTGACCAACAATACCCTTAACTTCCTGATGCTCACTGTCACC
>JAFVTZ010000048.1 GCA_017502965.1 Clostridia bacterium | reverse complement strand
TGCAGAAGCAAGACAGCTTGTTGGTCACGGTCATTACGAGGTTAACGGAAGACGTGTTGATATCGCTTCCTATCTCCTTAAGGCCGGCGACGTAGTAACCATTTGCGAAAAGGCTCGTGGTCTTGATAAGATTAAGGCTGTTGTAGAGGCTAACAGTGCTCGTCCTGTTCCCCAGTGGATAGATGTTGACCGTGAAGCACTTTCAGCAAAGGTTATCAATCTTCCTAACAGAGATCAGATTGATGCTCCTGTTGAAGAGCAGCTTATCGTCGAGTTCTACTCTAAGTAATATTTATTACTTTTATGTTGCCGCTTGCCGTACAAAGCGGTTACTGTTAAAAATTTAATGTACGGAGAAACGGAGCTTTTAAATGATAGAGATTGAAAAGCCCAGAATTGATACCGTCGAAATGACTGCTGATGGCACATACGGCAAATTCGTTATGGAGCCTTTAGAGCGCGGTTATGCTACAACTCTCGGTAACAGTATGAGAAGAGTTCTTCTCTCCATTCTCCCCGGTGTTGCAGTTACTACTGTTAAGATTGACGGTGTAGTGCATGAGTTTTCTACAATCCCCGGTGTTAAAGAAGATGTTACAGAAATCATCCTCAACATCAAGGGTCTTATTGCAAAACTCCATGCTGATACGGCAAAGAAAATTTATATTGAGGCTGAGGGACCCTGTGTTGTTACCGCGGCTTCTATAAAAGCCGATTCAGAGGTTGAGATACTTAACCCCGATATGTATATCGCTACTTTGGCAGCAGGTGCTTCTCTTAATATGGAGATGACACTTGACAGAGGACGCGGATATGTTCCGGCTGAGCAGAACAAACCTGCACAGAATGTAATCGGTGTTATTCCGGTAGACTCAATTTACACACCTGTACTCAAGGCTAATTTCGGTGTGGATAATACCCGTGTTGGTAATGTTACCGATAAGGGCAAGTTAACACTCGAAGTCTGGACAGACGGTTCTATCAGAGCAAATGAAGCGGTTTCTATGTCCGCTAAAGTTCTTATGGAGCACTTTGAACTCTTCCTTGACCTTACAGAAGGTGTAAGCGAAGTTGAGAGCATTATGGCTGAAAAGCATGACAGCGAGAAAGAAAAGGTTCTTGATCTCACTATTGAAGAACTCGACCTTTCTGTTCGTAGCTTCAACTGCTTAAAGCGTGCCGGAATCAATACGGTTGAAGATCTTATCGGCAAATCCGAAGAGGATATGATGAAGGTAAGAAACTTGGGCCGCAAATCCCTTGAAGAGGTTATGGCTAAACTTAATTCCTTTGGCTTTACCCTCAAAAAGGAAAATGACTAACAAAATCACTGTTTAAGGAGTGAATAGAAATGCCAGGTACCCGTAAACTCGGAAGAACCAGCGATCACAGAACCGCAATGCTCAGAGCAATGGTAACTTATCTGCTCGAAAACGGCAAGATTGAAACAACTGTTACCCGCGCTAAAGAAGTCAGAGCAATGGCGGAGAAGTATATTACACTCGCTAAGACAAATACCTTAGCCAGCAAGCGTCAGGCTTGGGCATTCATTACTAAGGAAGACGTTGTAGCAAAACTTTACAACGAAATCGCTCCTAAGTATATGGAAGTTAACGGCGGTTACTGCCGTATAACCAAAATCGGTCCCCGCCGCGGCGATGCTGCTGAGATGGCTATTATCGAGTTAATATAATTCGTATTTTAGTCCTCACATTGTGACAGCGTGGAGTGGGATCGTTCTGCAGAGATCTTGCGCTGATAATGTGTGTACTAAAAGTTAAAACAAATGAACACCCGCTGAAATTCAGCGGGTGTTTTTGTATATATCAATCGTTTTTTCTGAAATTTGAAGGATTTTCACCGAAATGTATTTTAAAAGCTCGGCTGAATGAAGAAATGGAATTATAATCCAGACGCTCTGCAACGGTAGATATCGAAACATTGTTTTTAAGAAGCGTTTTTGCAAGTTCCATTTTCTTTTTGTTTCTGTATGAAATAATGTTTTCTCCGTAAAGTTTTTTAAACTGCTTTTCAAGGTGGAATTTGCTATATGAGAATTCTTTTTCAAAATCATCAAGACTCATATTAACAGCCTGATAAGAATCAATATAATCCTTGATTAGATATGCAACATTATATTCTTTCGGTGTATCGCTGTTGAGAAGTTCGGGAAAATTATCCGATATAAGCATTTCGATGATTTCGGTGAGAAGGATTTTTTTGCGAAACGGGGAAACACTATCGTCAAGATTTATGATTTCGTAGAAAATTTTTAAAAATTTCTCCTTGTCAGAGAAATTAACGAAAGGCTGAAAGGGATATCCGGCAAAATAGTCTTGAGAGATTAAATTTAATATTTTCTTTTCTATGTCAATTTCGTGTATTATTTTATAGCCGGTGGATCTTATATGACTTTGTTCGGTATAAAAAAGGTCAAAATGGATATAAGGCTGAACAGACTTTTCACTGCCGCCTTTGAATCGATGATGTATTCCAGGGCGGATAAAAATCACCTGACCGGGTTGACACAGATATTCGTGTCCATCGTGGTAGAGGTAAAAATTTCCTTTTTCAACATATATCAGTTCATAATCGAAAATGAATCGGGTATATGAATTTTTATTGGCACCCCAAGTATAATTTTTTTTATCCCGAAGATATGGATTTATTTGATAAATATTCAAAAAAACACCTCAGAATCAATCTCATTAAATAAATTATAACAAGTATATTTCTGAATTTCAATACTTTACGACTGACGTATGCAATAAATGTCAAATAATTGGCAAGATGTGTTATTTACAAAAGCCTGTTTTTTGGTGATAATTATTAAAAAGGGAGAGTAATTCCAATAAAAAAATATCGAAATTGTTCTATATTTTTCCAAAATCCAAAAAGTGGGGGTAAATTTATGTTAAATATCAGAAGATTGTGCGCAGTTATACTTTGCTTTGTGATGGCAGTTTGCAGCATGAATACAGTTTTGAGTAATTTTGTTTATGCAGAAACTGTAAACGATGTAGAATCAGATAATGCAGAG
>JAFVTZ010000047.1 GCA_017502965.1 Clostridia bacterium | reverse complement strand
CCTTTCTGATAGATAACATACAGATGATATCACAACTGAGCGAAAAATGCAAGCATTTTTTTTACTTTAATAAATTTTTTATTTCTTCGTATATTTCTACCGCTTTAAATCTCATTATATACCTCTGCGCTCCATAGGCAATTTCGGCACCGCCGTCCTTTGCGGAGTCTTTTAAAGAGGCATCATTCCCTATAGGAAGGCACACCTGCGGGAAAATAACACACCACCAGTTTTTGCCCTTGCCCGCTCCCAAATCAACTATGAGTGATTTATAAGTTCCTGCAGGTAAAGTAAAATCGTCATACACTCTGGTTTCAAAATAACTGTCCCCCACACGCACCTTGGCAGTATAATCAAAACCGTTCTCTTTAATCACTCTGTTTGCAATACTTTCTATCTGTTCGCAGGAACATTCTGCAGATATTACCGCTTCATCCAGACTGTTTGAATCTGAAAATACAGTTTCGCTCATACTGAGTATTTCATCCCTTATAAGCAGTTTTAAATTCTGGTCTTTTTCAGAATCCGAGTTTGCGATAATATGTAACCGCAAAACATTATTTCTCAAATCATCGCAAGAAGCACTGAAATCAGCAAGTGATAAAAACACAGCACTTATAAGTCCGAAAATGAGGGCGAGACTGAAAACTCTTGATTTTAAATTCATAAAAAATATCCCCTTTGATTTGTTTTCAAAGGGAATATTGACATAACTCAAAAATATTATTCATAGAATATTGCTTTATCGCAAGGTTTAGTCAAGAAACAGAGCATTTTTTCTTTTTTGAGGACTGAAAAAGCCTTTTTCGCCTTTCGCTTGTCCCTGAAATATGCAAAATAGGTAGGTCCGCTTCCCGAAAGACAAACACCGTCAGCACCGAGAGACATAAGTTTTTCTTTTAGTTCATTATTATTCCATATCGCCTCAAAAGAATTTACGAAAGACTTGCAAACAAAATCGGTGTCTCCAGTCTCAAGGGCATTTACAAATTCATCAACATCGGGTTTTTCATAATCGCAACTGTCAAGCTCTCTATAAATCTGGGCTGTTGAAGGTTTTACTCCCTGTTTTACAAGCAGAAAATATCCTTCTTTTATGGGTTGCACAGGGGTTAAAATCTCTCCTATTCCCTGAGCTCTTAGCGTTCCGCCTTTTATAAAGAAGGGAACATCTGCCCCGATTTTAACTGCGATACCGAGAAGTTCGTCATTTGTAAGGTTTGTTCTGTAAAACTTGTCAAGCGCAATAAGCACTGCCGCCGCATCCGCACTGCCGCCGCCAAGACCTGCCGCCTCGGGGATACGCTTTTTAATGTAAATGAAAACACCTTTATTTATTTTTGTGTATTCAAAAAACTCTTCTGCCGCTTTATAAGCGATATTTGCCTTTCCTTTAAGTTCCTTATTACTGCAAAAAACCGAAATTTTCTTTGCTTTTTTAACCCTGACAACATCGCTGAGGGTTACAGACTGCATAACAGTATCTATAAAGTGATACCCGTCATCCCGTTTACCGGTTATAGAAAGAATAGGATTTATTTTCGCATTTGCACCTATTCTGACCGGCTTTATATTAAGAACCGCTACCGACAGCAATACAAGAGTTATACCTGTTGCTCCTTCTATAGTCAGTTGCTCCTTAAAAACTGCCGCACCTATAACGGTTGCCACAACAGGCTCTAAAGTTGCAATTATCGGTGCTACAGACGGCAATACTCCTCTGAGTCCCGCAGTATAGAAAAGATAAGGCAAAACCGTATTAAAAAACGCCATTAAAAATACTATCAGAAAAGCTTTCGGATTAATGCGACAAACTTAACCGAAGCAGGCACATCGGTTAAAAAGCAGCAACCGAATGCCGCAAACAAAAAGATATAAAAAGTTATTGTACGGGTCTTATACCCTCTTTTGATAAGCAGTTCGCTGAATATGGTATAAAGGGCATATCCAAAACCTGTAAGCAGTCCGAAAGCCAAAGCATCCGCACTTAAACGTTCTCCCGAGCCTACTACGCCCGACACAAGACAGCAACCCAAAAATGCAAATACAAGTCCGCCGCCTTTTGAAATTGTTAATTTCTCTTTAAACAAAACTATTGAAATCAGCATAACAAAAAACGGTGCCGTATAGAGTAAAACTGCCGCAACTGAAAGGGATGTAAGCGACATTGTTTTATAGTAGGAATAATTAAAAAGTATTATACTGAAAAAACCGCCGCATACAAAAAGCCATAAATCGCGGAGTTTGATTTTAAAAAACTTTACATCTTTAAATAAAATTGTAACCGCTAAAATAAGCGCCGAAATTATCGCACGCCAGAAAACTATATCCATTTGCGGCATAGAAAAACTCTCAGCCGCGCGGACAAAAAGTCCCGCTGTACCCCAAAGCGAAGCTGCCAATAAAACAAGCACAAAATGGATGTTTATTTTTTTGATCATTTTTTCACTTCCATACCCCAAAGGTAAGTTTTGTTAATATCTTTGAAACCCCACTTCTGCAAATCACAAAATAGAAAAGCATAGCACCGCTCAAATTCAGAATAAGGTCGTCAATATCGCAAGAGCCTGTCATAAAAACCACTTGCAAAAACTCAACACAAGAAATACACAAAAACAAAAGAATCAGCATTTTAAAATAACTTATTCTTTCATTTTTCAAAATACATAAAAAAAACGGAACAGGCATAAAAAAGGCAAAATTTCCAAGAAGATTAACCGCCGTATCCGCCCATGAAAGATTATGATGCACATAACCTTTAATAAAAAGTTTAACCGTTGCAAAAGGAATAAAATTGGTGCTTTCTTTCAGATATCTTCTGAAACTGCTTCTGTCAGGGTCAAAAACACTTAAAAT
>JAFVTZ010000046.1 GCA_017502965.1 Clostridia bacterium | reverse complement strand
AGAACATTGTGGGTGAGGAAAAAGAACCTGCGGTGTTCCTGCAGTCGGTTATGAGTGAACTTAAAACTAAGTGTGTATATGAGCCGTCGCAAAATCTGCCTGAAACTGCCGATGCGGCACTCAGCGAATATTGCCGCAGTTTGCAGAGTGACGCCGATTTTGCGGCAACAGTATATACGGCAGTAAAACAAGCGGAACAAAACGAAAGATTTGACCAAATAAACTCAAAGATTTCTAAAGAAAAAGGTGAGGTGTCTCCCGAAACCTCACAGAAACTTTTCGGCAATAAAATATTTATGTCTGCCACAAGGTTTGACACCTTTAACCGTTGCCGTTTTTCTTTCTTTTGCAGATACGGTCTTAAAGTGCAGAAATTGCAGCCTGCTCAGTTTGATGTTATGCAAAGGGGTACAATAGTCCATTACGTTCTTGAAAGGCTGATAACTGAAAAATCAGAAGAACTGCCTTTTCTTGACGGTGATGAACTTGACATTATAACAGACCGATATATTGACGATTATCTTGACAGTGTTAAAGGTTATAAATCGGTCGAAAATGCAACCCTTAAATTTGCTGTATCCCGTCTTTCGCGCTCTCTTAAAGAGGTGGTGCGTCACATAGCCGCCGAAATTTCCCAAAGTGATTTTAAACCCGTAGCCTGCGAACTCAAAATCGGGAATGACGGAGAACTTCCGCCTTGTGTGTTTTATTTTGACGGGGGAGAAATCAGTCTTTCGGGCAGTATTGACAGGGTGGACGAATATAACGGATATATCCGTATTATCGATTACAAAACAGGCTCTAAATCTTTCAAACTGCCTGATGTTTTGTTTGGTCTTAATTTACAGATGCTGATTTATCTTTATGCGCTTTTAAAGGGAAAAGGGATTGATTTTTCGAATGTTGCGGGCATACTTTACCAGCCATCAAAGCGTGATACAAGCGGTAAAGGTATGGCAATGAACGGTCTTCTTAAAGCGGATGAAAACCTTGTCAAAGCGATGGATAAAGAGGGCGAGGGTGAATTTGTTCCGAAACTGCATTTTAATAAGGATGGCAGTTTATCAAAGAGGAATACCTCTTTTGTAACGGCTTCAGATTTTGAGGAGATTTTTGAGTTTATTGAAAAACTGATGCAAAAAACAGGAAAAACAATTTTGCAGGGTGATTTTGCAGTATCTCCTGTAGACGGCAGGGAATCTGCCGCTTGCAAATACTGCGATTTTGCAAGTGTCTGCGGTATTGAGAATGCGGTTTCACCGAGAGTGCCTGACCTTGATAACTCGCAGGTAATAGAAATTATGAAGGAGGAGAAGAACAGTGGCATTTAAACCTACCAAAGAACAAAAGAGTGCTATTGAGGCGCGCGGTAATATATTGGTTTCTGCTGCGGCAGGTTCAGGAAAAACCGCTGTTCTGGTTGAGAGGGTAATAGGCAAACTCTGCTCTGAAACCGACGGTATTCCTGCCGATAAACTCCTTATAGTTACTTTTACAAATGCTGCCGCGGCAGAAATGCGCACCCGTATTGAAAAGCGGCTTCAGGAAGAATGTCTTAAAAACCCTGATAATATTGCTTTGACTCTCCAAAAGCATTTGCTTTCAAGTGCTAAAATCTGCACTATTGACTCTTTTTGCATTGATTTGGTTAGAGAAAACTTCGAACTTGCGGATGTTTCTCCTGATTTTAAAATGAGTGATGCAGGCTCACTTGAAACTGTTAACCGCAGAATACTCTCAGAAATTGTTGAAAGATATCTTGCGGAGAATAATCCTGTTTTTGCTGATTTACTCGATATCGTGGGAACCGAGTATGACGAGAGCAGTTTTTACGATTTTGTACTCGGGATTTATAATTACAGCCGTCAGTTGCCGTTTCCCGAGAAATGGTTTAAAACTATTGCAAAATTTTATGAAAAGGCTTGTTTTGAATCGGAATCACCGTGGTATAATTATGCTTTTGATTTAGCAAAAAAGGTTTTGAAAGATTCACTATCTGCCGTAAAAGAAGGTTTTAATCTTCTGAATACCAATCAAAAAGCGGCTGATGCTTATACACCCGCTTTCTTTGAGGCGGAAAATATACTGACCTATCTTTTGCAAAAGGCAGAGGACGACAGTTGGAATACTTTTTATGAGGCTTTAAGTAGCGCATATTTTCCGTCACTTCCTGTTTTAAAGGGGGTCAGCGATATATTCGAAATTTCTGCCGCAAAGGAAATTTATAAAACCGTAATACCTAAAAACCTCGAAAGGCTTAAAAAAATCTTTTATTCCGATAAACAGTTTATCGACTCGCAGTTTTCATATCTTTCAAAGCCTATGGAGTTGCTTTCTCAGATTCTGATAGAGTTTGACCATGCACTTTTTGAGGAATATAAACGCCTCAATACCTTTACTTTTCATAACACTGAGCATCTTTCACTCAAACTGCTTTGTAAAGAAGAAAACGGAAATATAGTTATCAGAAATGATGATTTATTATCACGTTTTGAAGAGGTTATGGTTGACGAATATCAGGATACCAACGATTTGCAGGATATGCTTTTTTATGTGCTTTCAAACAGGGAAAGCAAACTGTTTGTTGTCGGAGATATAAAGCAGAGTATCTACGGTTTCAGAGGAGCAAATCCTGCCAATTT
>JAFVTZ010000045.1 GCA_017502965.1 Clostridia bacterium | reverse complement strand
GCACGGAAAGTATCAGCCGCGCCTAAAACAACATTTTTGCCCTCTGCTTTGAGTTGCGCCGAGATTTTACCTATTGAAGTGGTCTTTCCTACACCGTTTACACCGATTACAAGAATAACAGACGGCTTGGTTTCGAGTTTTAACCCCTCATCTTCACCTAACATTTCGGAAATGATTTCTTTCATCATTCCCTTAATAAGTGACGGGTCGGTAGTGCCGGTTTCTTTAATTTTTGCGCGCAATATATCGCAGATTTCGCCTGCTGTAACCACTCCGACATCTGCCATAACAAGAATTTCTTCGAGTTCCTCAAAAAGGTCTTCGTCAATTTTTGTAAAACTGTTTACTATTCCTGTTATACTGTCTGCAATAGAGTTTCTGGTCTTTTTAAGACCCTCTTTAATCTTACTGAAAAATCCCATAGATTACTCCCAAATTAAGTATATTATGCTGTCTGATTACCCGACAACAGTTGTTTTTCAAGTTCTGCAACATTGAGTTCGAGAAGTTTTGTGATACCCTTTTCCTGCATTGTAACACCGTAAAGCATATCAGCGGCTTCCATTGTGCCTCGGCGGTGGGTAACACAGATAAACTGTGTAGAAAAATCAGATTTTTTCATATAATCCGCAAAGCGGTCAACATTGATATCGTCAAGTGCTGTGTCAACCTCGTCAAGGAAGCAGAAAGGCGGTGCGCTGACTCGCATAATCGCAAAGTAAATTGACAACGCAATAAGTGCCTTTTCGCCGCCTGAAAGACCGTCCAGACTGGGAACATTTTTACCCGGCAATTTTGCATTTATATCAATTCCGCTTTCAAGAATATTGTCAGGGTCTGCAAGAGAAAGACTTGCACTGCCGCCGCCAAAAAGTTCTGTGAAAGTTTTAGAGAAATTCTCATTTATCTTTGCAAAACCTTCGGTGAATATATCTTTCATCTGAGTGGTGAGTTGGTTGATAAGTTTGTGCAGTTCTGCACGCGATTTTTCAACATCATCTATCTGAGCCGAAAGAAAATCGTATCTTTCCTTAACTTCCTTATATTCCTCAATAGCCGATACGTTTACATTACCGAGTGACCTTATTTTATTGCGTATATCTGCAAGATTTCTCTTTGCCTCTGCAGGATTTTCAGGCTCTGTTGATATCTTTTCGGCCTCACTGCGGGTAAGTTCATACTCATCATAAAGTCTGCGGATAACATCGTCATACTCTTTGAGCATAACCTCTTTTCGCTCGCAAAGGCGGGCAAGTTCTCCGCCTATCTGCTCACGGCGCATAGTTTTTTCGCGCTCGCTTTGTCTGAGTTCAACACCCGATTTTTCGGTATCGTTGCGTTTCTCGAGCATTTCGGCAATATTCTTCTCCCCTTGCTCAATTTTAGCTTTAAGCGAAGAAATAACATCTTGAGTTTCTGATATTTTTGCCTTAACGCTTTCGATTTTACTTTCAACCGCTTCGAGTTCGGAATCTATCTGAACAGAACGGTTTTCTCTCGTTTTGATAAGCGATTGCAGATTTTCTTTTGCAGACTCTATCTGCTGAATATCTTTCTCGGTTTCGATAACCAAGAGTTTAATCTCTGTAATTTCAGAAGACAGATTGTCCCTTGTTTCGTTAAGATTATCTCTGCCCGAAGTCTGGGTGTCAATCTGAGTTTGCAGTTCACTCTTTTGTTTTTCGATTTTTGTAATCTCCACAGCCGCCTGAGAGGACTGTTCTTTAAGTTTTAACAGTTTTTCTTTGCCCGAAGATTCCTCATCGGTCAGTTGTTTTAAACTGTTTTTAGCATTTTGTCTTAGTCCGTCGATACGGCGAAGTTCTGCAAGGGCACGTATCTTATCCTCATTAGCGGTTGTAAGTTGCGCTTTGAGGGCCGTAATATCAGCCTCAACTGCTGCAGCCGCCTCGTTTGCAATTCTGAGTTTTTCTTCAAGGTCAGCCGATTTTTCGGTGAGTTTTTTAATATCTTCCTCAATTTTTTCTATATCCGAAGCACGGCTTAAAAGACCTGCATTCTTAACAAGCGAACCGCCCGTTAAAGAACCGCCGAGGTTTATAACCTGACCGTCAAGAGTTACAATTTTAATCTTATAGCCTGTTTTCTTTGCAATAGTGGTCGCACAGTCAATATCCTCTGCAACCAAAGTGCCAGAAAGCAGGTGCTTTATAATTTCGCGGTATTTTTCATCACAAACAACAAGGTCTGATGCTATTCCTACATAGCCGAACATACCTTCTGCTCCGCTTTGGGGGAACTCTCTTGATTTTATGGTTGAAACAGGCAGGAATGTTGCCCTTCCTGAACCCGAAGTTTTAAGATAGTTAATAGCACGCTTTGCGTCAGCCTCAGTTTCGGTTATTATGTTCTGAACTGCCGCTGCCAAAGCGGTTTCTATTGCTATACTGTACTCCTTTTCAACCTTGATAAGTTTTGAAACAGGACCGCAGATACCTTTTAAAATACCTGTCTCTGCCTGAGACATAACTGCTTTTACAGAGTGCGGAAAACCTTCCATATTGTTTTCAAGTTCTTTTAAAATCTGCGCTCTGCGGCGTTTAGCCTCGATATCAAGTTTAACAGAATCGTACTGCGCTTTTAAATCCTTTGCAACCTCAACTTTTGAGGAAAGTCGCATCTCATATCCTTTGAGAGAATTTGTATCCGACTCAATATTCTCTTCAAACTGCTGCAGCAGATTATCGGTTTCATTAAACTCAACATCAAGTTTTTGAATCTCACCGTTATACTGCGCTATCTGTTCTGCAAGGGATTCTTTTCTGGAACTTATTTCCTCTATTGCAGTATCCGCCGTAACCATTTCCACTCTCTTATCTGCAATCTGGGCAGAAAGGGTATTGAGTTCTCTTATCTGCGCTTCAATTTTGCGGGAAATGCTGTCACTATCAGACAAAAGTTCTGAGAGTTTTGTTTCAAGTTGATGCAGTTTTTCATTAAGTTCTGCTTTGTAGGCATTTTTCTCAGCCGCTTCAGCAGTCTTCTGCTCTATTTCAAAAATCGCATCACTGTCCGACTTTGAAAGCATCTGCTTTTCTTCCAAAAGACGGGCAACTGTTTCGTTATTATGAGCAAT
>JAFVTZ010000044.1 GCA_017502965.1 Clostridia bacterium | reverse complement strand
ATTTGTGCTGACGCTTTAGCGGCAGAATGGAGATTATAATGAAGGTATTACAGAGATTGATGTGTCTATCAGTTATACTTGCATTGGTTTTCTCCTGTTTTTCGTTGATTTCCTATGCTGAAAATCAGAACGATTTGATCCAAATAAATGCTGAAGATAGTTCATATCAGGTCTATTTTGCAAGTGCAACCCCTGTAATCGGGGGAGAGAAGTTTTACGGATATCCCGAGTTTGAAACCGAGATAAATGATGTAAGTGTGAAAATCGTTACAGACAGTCAGTCAGAACTTAATGTTAATGTGGCAGAATCGGGTTGGTATAACGCAGGTATTGAGTTTATGCCTTACGGCGAAAACGATAAATACGATATTTCATTTGCGGTAAACGGTGAATATCCTTTTTTGCAGGCGGCAAATATTGATGTTTATTCAGCCATGGTAGACCTTGAAACTAAAACTTCCGAAACAGGTAATGATATTCGCCCCGATTCTGTAGTTGCAAAGACTTTGCAAAAGCAGTATTTCAGGGATTCAAGCGGATATTTTTCAAATCCTTATCTGTTTTATTTTAATAAAGGCGTAAATAAAATTTCTTTAACTTCGCTTAATGGAGAACTTGCGTTACATAGCGTTTTTGTGAGCGAGATAAAGGAAATCCCCGATTATAAGGAATATTTTGAATTAAATTCCAAAAAGGAACAAAAAGAGGTTTCTACCGTTTTAATTGAGGCAGAAAACCCTACTCTTAAATCAAATCGCTCTATTATCGCAGGAACTGACCGCAGCGGTCCTGATGTTACATACAATAAAGGCAGTAAAAACGAAGCATTTGCTTTGAAACTCAATATGCTGGGCGAAGAAAACTTCAAATATCAGAATCAGTGGGTTGAATATGAGTTTGATGCTGAAAATGCAGGTTTTTACAAACTGACAATGCGAGTTCGACAGAATCTGCAGGACGGTTTGTTCTGCAGCAGAAGAATTTATATTGACGGCGAAGTTCCTTTTAAAGAATTTGAGGCTGTAGAGTTTTCTTACAGCGACTCATGGTACGAAAAGACTTTGGGTGATAAAGAGCCGTATCTTGTTTACCTTGAAAAGGGAAGACATACGGTTAGAATTGAAGCAACCACAGGTGTTATGGCTGAACTTATGACCGAGTTCAATGCTGAACTTGATGAACTCAACAGCATTTACCGTGAAATATTTATGGTAACAGGTTCTTCACCAAGTGTTTATATGGACTATGACCTTGTAGGTCAGATAGACGGACTTTTAGAGCGTTTTACCTCGGTTAAAGAGGATATTTCAAAAAGTCTCGAAAAATTAATTGAAATTTCAGGCGGAAGAAAAGGCACAGGCTTTTCTGTTATGGATACGCTTGTTGTTCAACTTGAAGATTTTATCAAAAACCCCGATATGATTGCCGACAGGCTTACTTCGTTTAAGGATAATTCCACCGCTTTCGGCTCATGGATAGTATCCCTTAAAGAACAGCCGCTCGGTATGGACAGTATAGTTTTTTCTGCAAAAGATGCCGAGCCTTATGCTGACAGTTCAAATGTGTTTGAAAAACTTCTGTTCCAGTTAAAAGTACTTATAGGCTCATTTATAAACGATTACGATTCGGTTTCGTCTGCAGGCAATGCTTCAATAAATGTCTGGGTTATGAGCGGACGCGAGCAGGCACAGATAGTTAAAAATCTTGCTCAGAATTATTTTGAGCCTGAATATTCCACCAAGGTAGATATAAGTGTTGTTTCTGCAAGCCTTGTTGAGGCAACCCTTGCAGGCACTGGTCCTGATATCGCCCTGTTTGTCGGAGATACAACCCCTATTCTGTTAGGCGCAAGGGGAGTGCTTTGCGACCTTAAACAGTTTGATGAATATGAGCAACTGGTAGCACCGTTTAATCATGAAGTTTTAGTGCCTTATACTTATGAGGGCGCTTGCTTTGGAGTACCGCTTTCATACGATTTCCCGATGATGTTCTACAGAACAGATATTTTCGAGGAACTAGGCCTTAAGTGTCCTGAAACCTGGGAAGACTTTTATGATGCGGTATCTGTTATACAGAGTAATATGATGACAATCGGTGTTCCGTCAACTATTTTTGCAACTCTTCTCCATCAGAACGGCGGCAGTTACTATAATGAAAATACCGATAAATGTATCCTCGATTCGGACGAGGGTGTAGCCGCATTTGAGCAGACAACCGATTTTTATACCGAGTATCTGCTTCCTGTTTCTTACAGTTTCTATAACCGATTCAGAACAGGTGAGATGCCGCTTGCTATTGAAGCATACTCTTCTTATCTGCAACTCGATTATGCCGCTCCCGAAATCAGCGGTCTTTGGAAGATGGCTCCGATTCCGTCAAACGGCAAAACAGATAAATATTTAGCAGGAACATCCACAACTGCGGTTATGTTCGAAAAAACCGAAAACAAAGAAATGGCACTCAAATTCTTAAGTTGGTTTACAGGCAAGAATGTTCAGGTGCTTTACGGTCAGCAACTCGAAGTTATTTTAGGTGTTGTAGGTCGTTATACTCCTGCTAATTCTGCCGCTATACCCGACCTTGGCTGGTCAACAAATGAAGCAAAACTTATAATGTCACAGTTTGATGTTATTAAGGAAATTCCTATAATTCCTTCAAGTTACTATCTTACCCGAAACTTTGACAACGCTTTTAGAAAGGTTGTTTATTCGGGCGAAAACCCCAGAGAAACGCTTCTCTTATATGTCAGGGATATAAATAAGGAAATTACCCGCAAGCGTGAATCAATGAAATGAAAAGAGAAATGAACTATGGTGAACAGAATGTCGAAAAAACGTGATTTTTTTCGCCTTGTAAAAATGAATCGGACAAATTATTTGATGATACTTCCCTTTATGGTTGTATTTATGCTGTTTACGGTTATTCCCGTTGTAACGGCTATTATACTTAGTTTTACCGATTTTGATATGCTGTCAGTGCCTAAATTTACAGGCTGGGATAACTATATCCGTTTGTTTCTTGATGACGAGGTATTCCTTATTGCAGTAAAAAATACATTGATTTTCTCTGTACTTACAGGTCCGCTCAGTTATTTTCTCTGTCTTATATTTGCGTGGCTTGTTAATATGTTCAAACCGAAAGTCAGGGCATTTTTAACCTTTGTTTT
>JAFVTZ010000043.1 GCA_017502965.1 Clostridia bacterium | reverse complement strand
TTCTGATCATTTCTATTCTGATCATTTCTATTCTGATCATTTCTATTCTGATCATTTCTGTTCTGATTATTGTTCTGATTTTTATTGTTTTCCATTAAAAATCACCCCTCTTTCGTTTTTATTTTTCACCGAAATAGGGGTTTTATTCTTTATAAAATTTCAAAAATTTTCAATGCATTTTTGAATGTTGAGGTTAAGATTTCCTCAGTAGAAAGACCTTTGATTCCGGCAATTTTTTCTGCAGTCAGATAAATCATTGCCGAATGG
Organism: Clostridia bacterium; assembly: GCA_017502965.1. Lineage (GTDB taxonomy): Bacteria > Bacillota > Clostridia > Oscillospirales > Acutalibacteraceae > UBA737. Next base: position 8,419 of record JAFVTZ010000043.1, on the reverse strand, counting down.
TTTGTTTTGGAACGGTAGGGAACAGGGGTGAGATAAGGCGCATCGGTTTCGAGCAAAATCCTGTCAAGCGGTAACATTTCTACCACTTCGGGCAATTTTCTTGCATTTTTAAAGGTTATAACTCCGCCTACACCGATGTAAAATTCCAAATCGAGAAGTTCTTTTGCCATTTCGGGGCTTCCTGAAAAACTGTGGACAACGCCTCTGGGTTTATGCTTTTTCAGCATTTGCATTGTATCGAAATGAGCGTCTCTGTCATGAACGATAACAGGCTTATTAAGTTTATTTGCCAGAACAAGCTGAGATTCGAAAATTTCAGCCTGCTCTTTTTTATCGTCCTGTGTCCAGTAATAATCGAGCCCGATTTCTCCTATGGCAACACATTTTTTGTGTTTTGCCAGTTGTTCAATTTCGTCTATAGAGGTATCGCTTTCAAGATTTCCGGGATGAATACCCACGGCGGCATAAATATAAGGGTATCTTTCCGCCATAGCGAGTGCTTTTTTTGAAGATTCTCCATCACAACCGCAGGTTATTATGCCGCCAACACCGTGCTTTGGCAGGGCTGACAGCAGGTTTTCTCTGCAATCTTCAAAACGCTCGTCATCGTAATGCGCGTGAGTATCGAAAATAAGAGGGTCTTTAAGGGGAGATTCGTTTAAAAAATCTATCATCTTATTTTACTGCCCTCGGGTACACCGTCGATAAATAAAACTTTAACATCGTCCTCAGCGCAGTCTGCGGCAAGAATCATACCATTTGACTCAACACCGCAAAGAACAGCAGGTTTGAGGTTTGCAACAACAATTACTGTATGGCCGATAAGTTCTTCGGGCTTATAGTATTTTGCAATTCCCGAAGCTACAATTCTATCTTTACCGCTGCCGTCATTGAGGGTGAGTTTCAGAAGTTTCTTAGCCTTGGGAACAGGCTCGCAGGCAACAATTTTTGCAGCTTTGAGTTCAACCTTTGCAAAATCCTCTATTCCTATCTGAGCGAGAGTAGCAACATTTGCCTCATTTGCAGCCTCTGCCGCTTTTTTTGCAGCTTCCTGTTCGGCGGCAATTTCTTCGAGAACCTTTGCTGCATCAAGGCGGGCAAACAGAGCAGATGCCTCTCCTACAGAGTAATCCTTGATTTCGCCGAAAGAAAGTGTGTCATTATCAACCTGCAACTGTGACTTAATGCTTTCGCAACACTGGGGGATAATGGGGCTTAACATAATGCCGAGCAAACGGATACATTCAAGCAGATTGTAAAGCACAGCCGAAAGTCTTTCTTTATTTGCTTCGTCTTTTGCAAGTGCCCAAGGGGTGGTTTCGTCAATATATTTATTACAGCGCTTTGCAAGGGTCATTATTGCATTACAAGCATCTGCATTGTGATAGATATCCATATTTTTATAATAGGATTTAATAACATCCTCTGCGCAGGCAATAAGTTCGCGGTCACAAGTCTCGTTTATTTCACCTCTAGAAACTTTACCGCCGAAATATTTGTTTGTCATAGCGATAGAGCGGTTTACAAGGTTTCCGAGAGTATTTGCAAGGTCAGCATTGTATTTTGCTATAAAACTTTCGTAGGTTATAGTGCCGTCCTGAGTGAAAGGAATTTCCGAAAGCAGATAATAGCGCACAGCATCAATGCCGAAACGGTTTGCAAGTTCATCAGCATAAATAACATTGCCTTTTGATTTGGACATTTTGTCTTCCCCAACAAGCACCCAAGGATGACCGAGCACCTGCTTCGGAAGCGGAAGTCCCAGAGCCATAAGGATTATAGGCCAGTAAATAGTATGGAAGCGGACAATGTCTTTTCCGATGACATGCAAATCAGCGGGCCAGAGTTTTTCAAAATTTTCAGAAGAGCCGTCAGGGTCGTAGCCTACACCTGTGATATAGTTTGAAAGGGCATCTATCCAGACATATATAACATGCTTATCGTCAAACGGTACGGGAACACCCCATTTGAAAGAAGAACGCGAAACACAGAGGTCTGAAAGACCGGGTTTTAAGAAGTTGTTTATCATCTCGTTTTTGCGGGATTCGGGTTTTATAAAATCGGGATTCTGCTCGTAATATTCAAGCAGTTTATCCTGATATTTGCTGAGTTTCAGGAAATATGCTTCCTCTTTGGAATCGATAACCTCGCGTCCGCAGTCAGGGCATTTTCCGTCTACAAGCTGTGATGCTGTGAAGAATGATTCGCAGGGAACACAGTATTTTCCTTCATACTCGCTCTTGTAAATATCGCCCTGCTCATAAAGTTTTTTGAAGATTTTTGCAACTGCAGATTCGTGATAATCGTCAGTAGTGCGGATAAACTTATCATAGCCTGTGTTAAGACTGTCCCATACAGCTTTTATCTGCCCCGAAACATTGTCAACATATTCTTTGGGAGAAATACCTGCCGCATTTGCATATTCTTCAATTTTTTGTCCGTGCTCGTCAGAGCCTGTCATAAGATAAACATCAAAACCCATCATTTTTTTGTAACGGGCTATCATATCTGCAAGCACGATATCGTAAGCATTTCCGATATGCGGTTTGCGGGATGTATAGGCTATTGCCGTTGTGATATAAAACTTTTGTTTTTCTGACATAAAAAGTCCTCCTTAGGGTTTTTCCATTAGATAGATCAAATAGGTTATTAAAGTTGATATCAGGCAGTAAAGCAAGAGAACGATATCGCTCAAAGGTGAATCTGAACCTACAAACGAACTGTAGGTAAAGACGAAAATTGCCATTACTGCACATATAATATATATTGCTGTAAGCAGAATGTTTGATTTTTTAAATTTGCCTGCACAGTTGAGTAAAGTGGGAAGTGCCAAAGGGTTTCCCTTGTGGAAAGCAGGCGCATCTGCGGATTTTGTGGGAAGCACACTGCTTTTGTGTATGTGGCATCCTGCCGCAGTCATAACCTTAACAGAATCGGTATAAAGACCGAGATAGTCGCAAATCATTTCTTCTGTGAGGTTGGGGTCGGTGCTGTTTATAAGCAGGGTAACGCCTGAGCCTGTGAGTTTTCTGAGTTCTCTCGAAATCTCGGGGTTTACGCTGTACTTTATAATAAGCAATGCGCAGACCTTATCGTCAGTTGCGACATAAACGGGGAAAAATCCCTGACGCAAAATCTTCCGGTCAACTTCCACGCTCGGAACTTCAATATTATGGGTTTCCATCAGAGTGCGGTTTCCGATAAACAGAAGTCGGTTATCAACCCATCCCGAAATACCCATTCTGTCTTCGTATTTAACTGTATCAGAATCGGGAAGTGCGGTTATATTGCCAGTTCCTGCTATTTTCTTGAAAATAGGGGATAAAGGGCTGTCAAGCGCATCGGTAAGAGAAGCGGCGCGCACTATTGTGTCTTCAAGATTATTCTCGGATAACACTTGCATTCGGTGGAGTGTTACCGTTCCCGAAGGGAAAAGTTGATGAGATGCGAGCACTGCGGCATTCGCCATTTCAATACTTCCTGCTCCCGCTTTTCCTGCGATAACAGCTCCTACTTTTGAAAGTCTTTTAGAAGCGGAGTAAAGAGGCAGAGTGTCGATAAAGAAAAGGGAAGGCAACGCTGTAAAACACTGTATTGACGCTGCGGCATAAAATCCCGATGTAATACTTTCAAAATAGAATCCGCATCCTAAACCGACTATTGCCGACAAGATAAGCGAAAAAATTGTAATAAGAGGGAACCTTCCGCCGAAAAATTCTCCGAAAGTGGAGTATTTCATAAACGAGCCTATCTGAGTTGTTTTTTGCTCTGATGCAATAAGGATATCCCCCTCAATAGCATTTTTTGCCATGGACTGGGTTATAGCAGGGTCGCTCAGCAGTTTAACAGATTTTTTCTGACTGTTTGAGGTTACTTGTTTTAGTCCTGTCAGCATATAGGATGCTTTCCAAAAAGCACCGAGTGCTCTGAAACAAAGTATTACTGACAGTAGAATCAGCATATCAAGGAAAATCTCGTTATTTATAATCGATAATACGGCATAAGGCACAGTCAACAAAGAGGCTAAAGCCGCCGCATTATCAGGAGAAGAAGAGCGGCTGAAAATTTTTGGAATTGACAGAAACATCTTAAAGTTTATAATAATGTTTAGGGCCGCAAGTGAGGAACATACTATCATACTGACAGTAGTATATGCAAGTAAAACTCCCGTCATAAAAGGCAGTTTCATAAAGCATAGCAATAATGTTATCAGAACCGATAATGTTGCGGTTATGAATGTATTGCGTTTTGCAATATAAAACCTTCTTAACAGTTTTGCACCGCTTTTTTCGTCGGTATACTCCTCTTTAGGAGTGTATTCTTCAAAAGCATCCTCTTCAAGGCGAAACTCGTCTGCCTTTTCTTGGGCTAAGTTTTCAGGAAGTTTTACGATTTCTCCCGTAAGGTCAATAGGCTGTGTCTTTGTAGAAACGCTTATTCTTGAACCGGACGGAGCGTTCGAAGAAACAGGAGTGAAAGTAACAGTAGCGCTCTGGCTGAGGTCTTCATCTTCCTTTTCTTCGTTTTCGGGCTGAATTGGTATATCGATATCCGATATTATAAACGGAACATTCGACTGTATATTCCTGATTTCTTTTTTAACAGGCGTTTTTTCTTCTTCAGTGATTTCGGGTTTTACATCTGTAGCCTGAGGTTCATCTGTAATTTCGGGGGAAAGATATATACTGTGTCCCAAATCGTCAAAAGAAATATCATACTTTTCTGAAATACGCTTGAGAGTTTTTTCACTGTCCGCTTTCAGAATATCAGCAACGCTCTGTAATTTGTAAAGAGGTTCACTTTCAACCGCTTCTTTGCCGTTTTCGTCAAGAATGTAAGGCATACATTTGTCAAGCAGTGAAGGCTTTTTGGTTTCGTCTTCTGTGGTTTCTGCCTTTTTTGTTTGGGGAGCAGGCTTTTTCTGCTCTGTTTCTTCACCTGCTGCCGCAGAGGAAAGGCGCTTTTTCAAATTGTCAAGCGCACTGTTTGAATCAAACCTTTCGTGAGGCTGTTCTTCAATTCCCAATACCTCTTCGGGGGTGAGAGCGGTTGGATTTTTAATCTTCTCCTTTTTTGCACTTTCATTTTCGTCTACTGCAAAAAAGAAAGGTTCGTTCTTATCTTTTGAAAAGAATTTCATTTAGTTCTCCTTTTGCGTACAACTTCATACATAAGCACACCCGCCGCAACAGATGCGTTGAGTGAGTTTATTTTTCCGCACATTGGCAGACTTATTATTCCGTCACACTTTTTGGCGGTTAAAGTGCCGATGCCTTTTCCTTCGTTTCCTATAACCAGTGCACAAGGCGTGTCAAAATCGGTTTTTGAGTAATCCTCGCCGTCCATATCCGCACCGAATACCCACACACCCTGATTTTTAAGAAAATCAATTGTGTTAGGAATATTCGTAACCCTTGCCACTTTCATATATTCAAGAGCTCCGCTTGCGGATTTCGCAACAGTTGCATTAAGGGATGCACTTCTGCGTTTCGGAATAATTATTCCGTGAACACCGCAGGCTTCGGCTGTTCTGATTATAGCGCCCAAGTTGTGCGGGTCTTCTATCTCGTCGCAAACTATTATAAAGGGTTTTTCTCCGCGCGAATTTGCAACCTCAAGTATTTCTTCGGGTGTGGAATATTCCTGAGCGGCAAACATAACCGCTACGCCCTGATGGTTTGCGCCGCCGCAGTAGTAATCTAGTTTCTGGGGGCTTATTTCCTTTATCAGAATTCCTCTTGATTTGCATTTTGCGATAATTTCCGTAACCGAGCCGCCGCTTACTCCATGTGCCACAAGCAATCTGTCTATTTCTCTGCCTGAACGCACGGCTTCTAAAACAGGATTTCTTCCGCAAATAATATTTGTTTGTTGTTCTTTACTTTTTTCTTCCATTATTATATAATACCTCAAAACATAATTATACACAATAAGTATAACACAATAGAATCAAAAAGAAAATAGTTAATTTAATAATAATTACAAAAAAATGAGGGAAAATGAATTTAAAGGAGTTGGTAAAATGTGTAATTTAAAAATAGTTAATGTTGAGGGCTTTGAACTGATGGATTCCCGCTCTAATCCAACAGTAGGAGCAAGGGTAACACTCGGTGACGGCAGTGTGGGTTTTGCACTTGCTCCCTCGGGTGCTTCTACAGGTGAGTTTGAAGCCCACGAAAAGCGTGACGGTGACAACAGACGTTATTTCGGAAAGGGAGTAAAAAAAGCGGTCGATGCTGTGAACACCGAAATAAAATCTGCCCTTTTGGGGCTTGACCCTTGCTGTCAGCGAAAAATAGACCAAACTATGATAAAACTCGACGGCACAGAAAATAAATCCCGTCTTGGAGCCAATGCCATACTTGCGGTGTCGCTTGCTGTGGCAAAGGCGGCGGCGCGTGGCCTTAAAATACCGCTTTATAAGTATCTCGGCGGTATAAACAGTGCGGTTTTGCCAAGACCGATGATGAACATTTTAAACGGCGGTGCTCACGCATCAAATAATATTGATATTCAGGAGTTTATGATAATCCCAGTTTCTGCTGTGAGTTTTGCTGAGGGTCTTCGTCAGTGCAGTGAAATATATCATACCTTGGGTAAGATTTTAAAAGAAAGGGGAGAGAGTTGCGGTGTCGGTGACGAGGGCGGTTTTGCACCTAATCTTGAATCGGATGAACAGGCAATAGAACTTATAATGCAGGCCGTTGAAAAAGCGGGTTACAGCAAAAACGATATAAAAATAGCGCTGGATGTAGCATCCAGCGAATGGTATGAAAACGGTGAATATAAACTTCCTAAAAGAGGGGTTAAAAAGACAGCAGATGAACTTATTGAATACTATGAGCAACTGATTGCAAAATATCCCGTTATTTCTATTGAAGACGGTGTTGCCGAAGAGGACTGGAACGGCTGGCAACAGTTGACCGAGAGACTCGGCGGTAAAATCCAACTTGTGGGTGACGATTTGTTTGTAACAAACACCGCAAGGCTCAGTAAAGGCATTTCCTTAAATGCTGCAAATGCAATTCTTATAAAACCAAATCAGATAGGAACTCTCACAGAAACACTTGATGTAATAGAACTTGCCCGCAAAAACGGATACAACGCGGTTATTTCCCACCGTTCGGGCGAAACTGAAGATACAACCATTTCCGACCTTGCGGTTGCCGTTAATGCAGGGCAGATAAAAACAGGTGCTCCCTGCAGAACTGACCGTGTTGCAAAATATAACCGATTGCTTATAATTGAGAGTGAATTAAAATAATAAATAAGAAAGAATAAAGAATAAAAAAGGAGTTTCGCTTTGCGAAACTTATATAAATCGTTTTGGCAACGCCAAAACACAATATTTATTATTTATTATTTTTTCTTTATTCTTTTAGAAACAATAAGGAATATAAACAACCGTGTTCAGTGCGAACACGGTTGTTTTTTAGAAATAACTTTTATAAATTATTTTTTTATCACTTTTCGGGAAAAGGTGGGCATAAAGGTCTATAAAATAATCGTCGGTCATACTGGCAATATAATCCACCACAATCTGATTCGGTTCGGTATTTTCATAAGCCGTATCACGGGTGTAATGCGCTTTATTTACATAGCTTATATGGTGGGTGAAAACAGGTGAGTTTTGTTTGCCGTTAGTTAAATCCAAAAGCAGTTTTTCATAAACTTCAGCCATCATCGGTTTTACGGTAGTATTAAGTTTCTCCTCAACCGAACTGCTTTTATATATGAGTTCATAGTTATCGGCTTTGGCTTTTTTAAGCGCATTAAAATGTTCGGTGTCCATTTTTATATAAGGTTTGCCGTAACTGTTTTCAATAATGTTAACTATGAGGTTGTTGATAATTTCAGCATTATATGTGCCGATTTTACCGCTTTGAAAATCGCTGTTTTTTATGATATGCGCTTTTTCGGCATCCTGCCTGTCTTTGCCGAGATAGGCAATAATATCCGATATTCTCATAACACAGCCTTCAAGTGTAGACGGCACGAGTTTTTTAATCTTTGTTTTGTCCTTATAACAAGCCTCAATTTTCAGGTCAAACTCCTCGAAATCTTTGATTGGTTGAGGGTAGTATTCGGCAAGTTCCATTTCGCCGTCGTGAGCGGCTATTCCAACTAAAGTCTGCAAAGATATGTTATACGGAAAAATTTTATCGAGCACTCTTACGGAATGTATGTTATGGCTGAAATGTCTGCCTGTATGAGAAAAGTAAAGTTTATCTAAAAATGTTTCTCCTGCATGACCGAAAGGTGTGTGGCCTATATCGTGACCGAGAGCAATTGCCTCAATTAAATCGAGATTAAGCCCCAAAGCCTTGCCGATAGTCCGAGCAATTCTTGAAACGAGTTGTACGTGAAGTCCGCGTCGGGTGAGGTCATCATTTTTATAAAATGAAAAAACCTGAGTTTT
>JAFVTZ010000042.1 GCA_017502965.1 Clostridia bacterium | reverse complement strand
TTAATTGCCGGGAAAATTTCCCCGGCAATTTTTTTGGAGTTTTTTAAAATAAAAAACGTGTATGTTGACACGAATTTTTATTGATTTTATAATGATTATAACACGCAAAAAGAATAAGCAGAAGTTTGGAGGTAATATCATGGCAAAGACTTTAAATTATGGACTAATAGGCTGCGGCTCATTCGGAGGAAGCCATCTTGAAGCGCTTACAAAAATGGAAGGCGTTAAAATTACGGCTATCTGCGATAAGCACATGAAATGGTGCAACGACAAAAAAGTGAGATACGGCTTGGAAGATGCAGTTTGTTTCGATAATTATGAAGAAATGCTTGCCAAAATGAAATTTGATATAGTTACTGTAGCGACCAGCGATAAAGCTCATGCAGGTGCAACGGTAGCTGCCCTTAAAGCGGGCAATAATGTACTGTGCGAAAAGCCTATGGCACTTTTCCTTGACGAGTGTAAGGAAATGATCAAGGCTCAGGAAGAAAGCGGAAAGCTATTGATGGTTGGACAGGTATGCCGTTTTACCCCGGGCTTTGTAAAGGCTAAGGAAATGGTAGATGCCGGTGTTATCGGAGAGCTTTACTATGTTGAGTCTGAGTATGCTCACGACTATGCACTTATTCCCGGTGTTGACAACTGGCGCGTAGATAAGGACAGAGAGCCGATTATCGGAGGGGCCTGCCACGCCATAGACCTTTTACGCTGGATAGCAGGAAATCCCATAGAGACAATGGCGTACAGTAACCACAAGGTGCTTACAGACTGGCCGGTAAACGATACAACCGTTGCTATTATGAAATTTCCCAATGACGTAATAGGAAAGGTATTCACATCGGTTGGATGTAAGAGAGACTATACTATGAGAACTGTTCTTTACGGAACAAAGGGAACAATTATCGTAGACAACACAACTCCGTATCTTACTCTTTGCCTTGAAAAGAGCACAAAGGACGGACACTTTGCGGACGGCTACTTCGGAACAGGGAGTGAGCGCGAGATAAGACATCTTATAAAGGTCAGCCTTAATAACCACAATGTGGCGCAGGAACACAAGGTTATGAGAGAAGCGTTGCTTGAAGGAAAACCGCTTATGATGACAGGACGTGAAGGTGCAGCAACGGTTGCGGTTTGCAGGGCTGTTGTTGAGGCTGCAAAAACAGGAAGCGCGGTAAAAATAGAATACGATTTTTAATGGTCGGAGTTTAACGGTGTAATCTCAAAAAGAGGTTACGCCGTTTTCCGCTTTTTTTACACAGAAATTATTTTTGGGTTTTTGTGAATTTTTAACAATAAAAAATAAATTTTTTCTTGTCAAAACGTGTATGTTGACACGAAAAAATGCACAATGTATAATTAAATTATGATGGGAAACAAGCTTTGTTTTTCTATGTAAAAATCCAGTAAAATCAAGGCTTGAAGATACATTTTGATTTTTGAAATTTTATCTTTGGGAGGCGATTTTTTGCGAAGAAATATGTCAACTGCGAAACTGGCAGAAATTTGCGGTGTATCTCAGGGCACCGTTGACAGAGCTCTTAATAACCGCGGAGGGATAAAACCCGAGACGAAAGATATGATTTTGAGAGTGGCGAAAGAGTACGGTTACCGCCCCAGTATTCAGCATTTCAACCGTGCAAGCGGAAAGGCGGGAAGCATTGGTATTGTGCTTCAGGAAACACATAATTTATCAAATTCTGATTTGCTTATGCGCTTTTCGAAATTTTGTCTGGAGAACGATTATTCACTGGTTGTTATGTTCAGCTACAGCAACAAGGACGAGGAGAAAAGATGTGTTGAAAGCCTTTACTGTATGCAGGTTGACGGAATTGTGCTGTGTCCCATCAATACGGATAAGGAGTACGAAAACTGGCTTTTGTCTCTTAAAATTCCGATTATAACAGTTTATAATAAATTGCCTTCAATACCTTTTGTGGGAATTGATGATGTTAAGGTATTAAGCGATATGGTTGAATATGTCTGCTCTAAGGGCTATGAAAAACTTTTATACCTTGGTGCCGAAACGAGCGAAAAATCCACCACCGGAAGTAAGGAACGAAGACGCGGTTTTACGGAGGCTGTGGAAAAAATAGGCATTGAGTATGAGTTCGTCAGCTCCGGAGAAGTAAAAAACAGACTCTTTGAAAAAAGCAAAACAGCACTTATATGCGAAGCAGATGTGTATGCACTTCCGCTTGTGGCAACCGCAAAAAAAGCAAAGGTTGGTATTATCGGCATTGACGATGTGGCTATAATCGAAAAAATAGGGATGAAGCTTGATTCTGTCACGTATGATGTGCACGATATGATAAAAACTGCAGTTAATTATATTATGAGCGGAAAAGTGGCGAAAAAGCGGGTGCACTATGTTGAGCACCGCATAATCGAGCGCGGTTCTGTCTGATTTTAATCCGGTAAAAACATTGATATGTTTTTATATATGTTTCCTTCCTTACGGAGGCAACTCCGTAAACTATGAGCCAAGGCTCATAGAAACCACTCTATCGGATGACTTTTCACCATCCGACGTCCTCCGGGGGCAACCCCGGAGGACCTTTCAAAAAGTATTTTCAAAGAAAGAGGTACCG
>JAFVTZ010000041.1 GCA_017502965.1 Clostridia bacterium | reverse complement strand
TTTCTGCATATATGTAATTATTGCAAAACTTTGCAAATTCGCCGAGTTTTCCGTTCTTTTCTTTAAAAAACGGCACAACCTGAGTTTTCTTTAAATGAAAAGGCCAGAGTTTGTTCCAGAAAAGAAGTATAACGGCAAGTATTGCTCCCAACTGAATAACCACAAGAAACATATCCATAAAAGCTTTGGACTGGTCGAGATGTATCAGTTCGTCAACCAATATCATGTGTCCTGTACTGCTGACAGGCAGCCATTCGGTTATACCCTCAATAATACCAAGAAGTATAGATTTTAAAATATCCAACATAATCATCACCAAAAAATAATTAATAATGAATGATGAATAGTGAATAATTAATGTGTCCTGTATTACAGGACATTTATATAATCGTTTTGGCTTGCCAAAACACCTTAATTTTTCATTATTCATTCTTCACTTTTCATTATAAAAGGGTTACTAAAATTTAGCAACCCTTTTGTTTTTATTGTTTTTAATTATTTATAATTTCCTTATAAAGTTTTATATATGCGTTTGCAGAAGCGCCCCAACTGTTATCGCATCTCATTGCGCGGTCGCGAAGCACAGCCCAACCCTCTTTATCGGCATAGCCTGCAAGAGAACGCCATACTGTTTCGAGCATATCGTGAGCATTGTAAGACTTGAAGGTAAATCCGTTACCCTGACCGTCTCCGCTGTCAGAAATAGTGTCATTAAGACCGCCTGTTTCACGGACAATCGGGATAGTGCCGTACCTTAAAGCCACCATCTGCGCAAGACCGCAAGGCTCGCTTAAACTAGGCATCAGGAATATATCGGCACCTGCATATATTCTGTGAGCAAGCTGAGGATTAAATCCGAGTTTAAGCCCCACCTTATCGGGATATTTTTCAGCCATCTCATGGAAGAAGGTTTCAAACTCCCATTCGCCTGAGCCGAGTATTGCAAACTGCAAATCAGCCTTGAGCATATCTTCAAACACATGTTTCACAAGGTCAAGACCCTTGTGTTTTACAAGGCGTGTAACAATACCGATAACAGGAACATCCGCTTTCTGAGGCAGACCGAGTTCTTCTTGTAGTTTCTGCTTGTTGTACTCTTTTGGAGCAACATCGTCAGCAGAAAAATTCTTGTAAATCAAAGGGTCGGTTTCGGGATTGTAAACCTCGCAGTCGATACCGTTTACAATACCTGTGAGTTTATAGGTATACTCTCTAAGAATACCGTCCAGCCCGTGAGAATAGAACGGGTCGAGAATTTCTCTCGAATATGTCGGTGAAACGGTTGTAATCTTGTCAGACGACTGGATAGCACCTTTCATCAGATTAACACACCCGTCATATTCAAGCAGTCCCTCATATTCGTGACCGAAGCCCAAAACATCACCCGTAAGTTCATGTCCGTATTTTCCCTGATACTGTATGTTATGAATAGTAAAGACAGATTTTATGTTACTGTAAAGTTCCTGAGACTTATAGTAGGCATTGAGATAAATCGGGATAAGTGCCGTCTGCCAGTCATTACAGTGGATAACATCGGGGGTAAAACCGATATGAGGTATCATTTCAAGTACTGCGCGTGAGAAAAACGCAAAACGCTCGGCATCATCAAAATGTCCGTAGAGACCGTCACGCTTAAAATAATACTGGTTGTCGATAAGGTAATATATAACACCGTCAATATGAGCCTCGAAAATACCGCAATACTGCCGTCTCCAGGCAACGGGTACAGTAATATTGCAGACAAAGGTCATTTTCTGACGCATTTCCTCGCTGACAACATTTTCGTAATAAGGAAGCACAACCCTGCAACCTACAAGTCTTTTTCTGAGCGCTTTGGGCAATGCACCTGCAACATCGGCAAGACCGCCCGACATCGCAAAGGGATAAGCCTCACTCGAGGCGAATAAAACTTTCATTTAATTTCTCCTTAGTATGACACTATTAAAGTGTCCGTTTTTTCTTGATTAAAGTGTCTGATTTTTCTTGATAAAGAAATGTTTCTGGGCCGTGCCTTTAAGTACCATTTCTTCTCCTACAACAGCATTTTTATCTGCTATTACATTGTTAAGTTGAGCCTTTTCGCCTACTTTGGTTTCCTGCATAAGGATACAGTTTTCAACCACAGCGCCTTTTTCTACCTTTACTCCGCGGAAAAGGATACTGTTCTTAACTGTTCCGTTTATCACACATCCGTCAGCAATAAGGCTGTTTTTAACATCAGCCTTTGTGCCGTAACGGGTGGGCATATCGTCACGCGTTTTAGTGTATACAGGTCTATTTTTATCGAAAAGTTCTGCGCGAACTTCAGAGGAGAGCAAATCCATATTAGCCTTGAAATAACTGTTGGTACAGTTCATAAAAGCAAGATATCCGTTATGCCTGAAACCGTAAATCTTAAGCTGTTTTACCTTTTTTGCAATAACATCGCGGTTAAAACTGTTAAGTTCGTTTTCATAAGCATCGTTTACAATATCAAGAAGCAATTGTCTGCCTATTACAGACACTCCTATGCTGAAATCTGCAACATCACCGCTCTCGGCATCAAGAGCTATCTCGGAAACTCTGCCACCCTTCTTAAATGAAAGTTTCATAACATCGCCGTTGTTGGCTTCAAGTTTTCCGTTATGGTAAACGAGAGTTATATCGGCAGAATTTGCAATATGCTCTTTTATAAGGGCAGATACATCGATATTTGCAAGCACATCTGCATTGTAGAGCACAATATATTCACTCTTGCAGTGTTTGATATATTCAATAGCACCTACAAGTGCATCAATAGTGCCGCTGTTACGCTTAGCCCCACTTGTGCTGTAAGGCGGAAGAATATAAAGACCGCCGTTTTTACGGTCAAGATCCCAGTAAATACCGCTTCCTACATGGTCCATCAAAGAGCGGTAGTTTTCCTTTGTAACTATACCGACATTTGTAATCCCTGCATTAACAAGGTTAGAAAGCGAAAAATCTATAAGACGGTATCTTGCTCCAAACGGAACAGATGCCATTGACCTGCGGGAAGTGAGTTTTTTAAGTAAATTATCGTTAACGTTTGCAAAAACAAGACCTGCTACAGCCGATGTTCTCATATCTTCGCCCCCTTTTCTACATTTTCGGTTATCATTTTGTTGGCCGAAATCTGAGCATTTTCGCCCACAGTTATGTTAGCGCCTACAACGGTTATTCCCCAGTTTTCATTACCTACTACAGCAGGGTCGCCGCCGATATCGGCGTTTTCGCCTACCTCAACATTTTCAGCAATTATCGAATATCTGACACTTGCCCCTTTGCGGATAACCGCTCCCGGCATTACGAGAGAATATTCAACCGTAGCCCCCGGTTCAACCGTTACATTATTGAAAAGAATTGAGTAATCAAGATTTCCATAAATCTCACAACCGTCAGTAACAAGTGAGTTTTCAACCACAGCCGTATCCGATACATACTGCGGAGGCATAGCTGTATTACGGGAATAAATACGCCAGTTCTTATCAGAAAGATTAAGGTCTATCTTAGGATTCAAAAGGTCAAGGTTAGCATCCCACAAAGAATCCACCGTTCCAACATCTTTCCAGTAATCGTTAAAGCGATAAACTTTAAGTTTTTCGCCTGCATTCAGCATTGCAGGGATAATATTTTTACCGAAATCGTTTGAAGAATCAGGCTTTGCCTCATCCTCAATAAGATATTTTCTGAGTTTATCCCAGTTGAATACATAAATACCCATAGATGCAAGATTGCTCTTCGGAACAGGCGGTTTCTCCTCAAATTCGTAGATATTTCCGTCTTCGTCGGCATTCATAATTCCGAAACGGGTTGCTTCTTCAAGACTTACTTCCAATACCGCAATAGTACAGTCAGCACCTGTTTTTTCGTGCTGATTTATCATCTTGGAATAATCCATTTTATATATATGGTCACCCGAAAGTATAAGCACATATTCAGGATTATAACGCTCAATAAACTCTAAATTCTGATAGATTGCGTTTGCTGTGCCTTTGTACCAGTCACCGCCCTGCTGACCCTGATAAGGGGGCAGAATGTGAACTCCACCATTGTTGCGGTCAAGGTCCCAAGGCTTGCCCGAACCCACATAATCATTAAGTTCGAGCGGTTTATACTGTGTGAGGATACCCACCGTGTCAATACCTGAATTGGCACAGTTTGAAAGCGGAAAATCTATAATTCTGTACTTTCCGCCATAGGGTACGGCAGGCTTGGCAATTTTGCTTGTCAGCACACCGAGTCTGCTTCCCTGCCCGCCGGCAAGGAGCATTGCTACGCATTTTTTACTTTTCACTAAAAACACTCCAGTCAAAATATTTGCTGTGTAAAATTATTTTTCAGTTCTTTTTTGAGGGCAGGGCAAAATAACTGACCGACATTGGCGGGATTTCAAGGCTTACAGAATAATCATACCCGTGCATAGGTATTTTTTCCGCCTTGAATCCTGCTCTTCTGGCAGGTGTGTTTCCGCCGTATTTTATATCGTCGGTGCAGAACACTCGCCGATAACTGCCCGATTTCGGAACTCCTATCCTATAATCACTTCTGCCTACAGGCACAAAATTGCAGACTGCTATTATCTCATCCCCGTCACGGTTCATTCTGCGAAAAGCAATAATACTCTGCAGATTATCGTCATTAGATATCCACTTAAAACCTTCCCAGGAATAATCTATCTGCCACAAAGACGAATTAT
>JAFVTZ010000040.1 GCA_017502965.1 Clostridia bacterium | reverse complement strand
GCTATAGACATTCCGTCAAAAGTAGAAGTACCTCTACCGATTTCGTCAAGAATAAGCAAACTGTTTTTAGTGGCATTTTTAAGAATATCGGCAACCTCGTTCATTTCAACCATAAAGGTAGACTGACCCGAGGCTAAATCATCAGAAGCGCCAACCCTTGTAAACACTGCATCCACAAGACCTATCTGCGCCGACTGTGCAGGCACAAAGCAACCGATTTGCGCCATAAGCACTATAAGCGCTACCTGACGCATATATGTGGATTTACCTGCCATATTAGGACCTGTTATAATTGCACAGCGGTCCTCGGTCATATTAAGAAATGTATCATTAGCAACAAACGGAGTTTTTATAACCTGTTCTACAACAGGATGTCTTCCGTCTTTAACTGTTATTGTTCCGCTGTTATTTACAAGCGGTCTGCAATAGTGGTTTTCTGCCGATACCTGCGCAAAGGAGCATACTGCATCCAGAGCCGCAACAGCGGCGGCTGTTTTCTGAAACCTCAACAGTTGTTCAGCAGTTTTTTTGCGTATACCGTCAAACAGTTCGTATTCAAGTTGAACTATCCTGTCTTTAGCAGAAAGCACTCGCTTTTCAATCTCTTTGAGTTCTTCGGTTATAAACCTTTCGGCATTTGTTAAAGTCTGTTTTCTTATATAATCTTCAGGCACTTTATCAAGGAAAGAATTTGTAACCTCAATATAATAACCAAACACCTTATTAAAGCGCACTTTTAAGGTTTTAATGCCTGTGCGCTCCTTTTCCCTTGCCTCAATTTCAGCAAGGAAATTAGTGCCGTTTGACATATCGCCTTTGAGCATATCAAGTTCTGCATTATAACCCGCTTTAATCATACCGCCTTCTCTGACGGTTATCGGCGCTTCTTCGCTGATAGCAGAATCAATAAGTTCAGTTATATCCTCTAAAGTATCAATATCGGAATAAATGCTTTTAAGCATTTTGGAATTTGCATTTAAAAGTTCTGCTTTTAAAGCAGGAAATCTCTTGGCTGTTGCAGAAATTGCAAGCAAATCACGGGCTGAGGCAGAGCCGTAAACCACCTTGGTCATAATACGCTCAATATCTCTTATACCGCTCAGATGCTCGGCAAGTTCACCCCGCATTATGGTGTTGGAATAAAGCTCATCAACCGCATTCTGGCGAAGATTTATCTGGGTTATATTCATAAGCGGTTTTACAACCCAACTGCGAAGAAGACGCTTGCCCATAGCGGTCTTGGTTTTATCGAGCACCCAGAGTAATGAGCCTTTTTTGGATTTTGAGCGCATTGTCTCGCAGATTTCAAGATTTCTGACAGCAGTCATATCAAGCCGCATATATTGGTTTTCGGTGTAAATTTCTACTCTGTTTACCGAAATTTCACCCGTAACCCCTGTTTCATAAAGATATTCGAGCACCGCTCCCAAAGCCGCACTTATACCGCTTCCGCTTTCGAAACCTAAGTTTTCAGTGCTCACTACCTTGAAATGGGAAAGTATACGTGGCTCTGTAAGTGCTGTGTTAAAACTCGAACTTTCTCTTTCGGTTATAACGCCTGTAAAGGTGTTATTTAAAAATGCAGAAAGTTCGGGCATTTTTTTAAGGTTCGATTTATCAAGCAAAACCTCTTTAGGTCTGAAACGCGAAAGTTCCTCAATGATATGTTGCTGTGTGGAATCGTCAGAAAGAGCAGTAGCATAACATTCGCCCGTAGAAGCGTCTGTAAAGCAAAGCGCAAAACAGCCCTTTTCAAGCGAAACTGCGGCAAGATAACTGTTTGAACCCTCGTCAAGCATAGTGTCTTCAATAACTGTACCCGGGGTGATTATCCTTACAATATCTCTCCTTACAAGCCCTTTCGCCTCTGCAGGATTTTCGGTCTGCTCGCAGATAGCAACCTTATGACCTTTTTCAACAAGGCGCGCAATATAAGCCTCACAACTGTGGTAAGGCACTCCGCACATAGGTGCTCTCTCTTCAAGACCGCAATCTTTCCCAGTAAGCACAAGGTCGAGTTCTTCGGACGCTTTTTTAGCATCCTCAAAAAACATCTCATAAAAATCGCCGACTCTGAAAAAGAGTATACTATCCTCATTGAGAGCCTTTATATCAAGATACTGCCGCATCATTGGGGATAATTCCGCCATTTTCTACTTCCCTTTCCGTAGTTATGCCGCATTGCGGCACCTATTACTTCTTAACTATTCACTATTACTTTAATCAGTGGCAACCGCCGCAGGTAGAGCAACTGCCTGTGCAACCTGAATTTGTATCGCAGGTGTCAGGGTCTTCACCGTCAAGGCATTTGGATATAATAACATTTATATCGTTTACCATACTGTCAACCTCAGCCTTTGCTGTGTTATACTCAACCATAGCAGGTGCAGACATAATCTCACCGTAAACACGGCGGAGTTCTTCGTTGAGTTTCTGAACATTTTCTTCGTCCTTATTATCGGAAGAAATCTCACGGTCAAGTTCCATTCTGGTAATATTGAAATTACCGATAGCCGCCTGCAAATCTTTATC
>JAFVTZ010000039.1 GCA_017502965.1 Clostridia bacterium | reverse complement strand
TTACAGGTTTTTGCGTTTCAATGCTTTGGCCCGGAAGCCTCATAATCGCTTCTGACCGTTTTCCTGACGGCGGAGTTTTCATTTTTGCGCTTATGGCGGCAGGCGGTGATTTGGGAGCATCTGTAGGACCGCAACTTATCGGAATAGTTACCGATGCAGTTATAGAAACTCCAATACTTGTTAATATTTCGGAAACTCTTAGCATTGCCCCCGAACAGTTTGGAATGAAAATGGGAATGCTTATCGGCGCTCTGTTCCCGCTTTTTGCAATTCCGCTTTATTACTCATTTTTAAAAAACCGAAAAGCAAAAAATAAAAAACTTGATATATGAAGTGTATTTTGTTATAATTATTAGACCGATTTAAAAATAAAGGAAGATTTAAAAATGTCTGTAGGTTTCAGAAAAAGTCTTTTTGGCTTTAATTGCGACGATGTTATTGAATACATAAGCCGTACCCACAAAACCTTTGTAGATAAAGAAAAGAAACTCAGCGAAAAGGTTGATGGGCTGGTTCGGGAACTGAGTATCTCAAAATCCGAGGCTGAAAAATTAGCAAGCGAAAAGCAGGAGCTTGATGCAAAACTTGCAGAGTTTACTGCAAAATATGAAGAAATTGAACGCCTTTCGGAAAATATCGGCAAACTTTACCTTGTGGCTCAGGCAAACGCTCAGGCTATAATGGAAAGCAGTGCAAACAGCGCAAAAATCACCGCTGAAGAAGTAAGCAAAAATCTTTACACTATTGACGAGGCGCACGATTCTCTAAAAGAACTTAGACAGAGCATTACCAGAACTTCTGACGATTTTGTTGCTGAAGTTGACCGCCTGATTTCTTCTCTTAACACTACCCGCGAGCAGATTGCCGCTAATACCGAAGCAGAAGATAATGCAAAAAACGCCTTTGAAGAGATTTATAAGAGTATTGTAGAATGAACGAATTCAGTTTAACTACTGCCGAACTAAAAGGCTATTGTGATAAATTTTGTGCAGGAGATAAAGTTATTCTTTCGGGAACTGTTTACACCGCGCGCGATGCGGCTCACAAACGAATTTTCGAGCTTATTGAAAAGGGTGAGAAACTCCCATTTGAAATTGAAGGCTCAGCTATATACTATGCAGGCCCGACCCCTACCCCGCAAGGTATGGCTATAGGCAGTTGCGGACCGACAACATCCTGCCGTATGGACAGTTTTGCCCCGAAACTTTACGATATGGGTATGGTTGCCACAATAGGCAAAGGTGAGCGGTCTGACGAGGTTTGTGATGCAATAATCCAAAACCATGCAGTTTATCTCTGTGCAATAGGCGGTGCAGGAGCGCTGGCATCCCTCAGTATTTCAGAGTGTGAAGTAATAGCCTTTGACGACCTTGGCTGTGAATCTGTTAAAAAACTAAAATTCAATAAATTCCCGCTTATAGTCGGAATTGACAGTAAAGGCGGAAATATTTTCAGAAGATAAAAAATGACATTCCCGTTTGGGAATGTCATTTTTTGATTTATTCACCAGCAAGTTTCTTGATTCTTACCAAGTCGCGGATATCAATATCACCGTCGCCGTTGATATCATAAACCTTTCCGTCACTAATCTTTTCAAGAAGTGACTGACGGATATATGAAAGGTCAGCCGCATCAACCTTGCCGCTTGCATCTATATCTGCGATAAGTGCAGCGTCAGCTATTGTGTAAACGCCATCAATAAGTTTAAGTCCAGCACCGTCAGCAATATAAGCTGAAACATCGGTGTTGAATATACCTGCCTCAATATTAAGATTTTCTGCAATTTCTGCTGTAACCTCAATATTACCTTTGATTTCGCCTGTGGTATTAACTGTCACTACAGGTGCATCATAATATGCAGATTTACAAACATCAAATGCGAAAGCCAAATCACCCTCATCATTTGCAATAATATCGGTTTTTCCGTCTACAACAACATTACCGCAGTTATTTGAAAGTGTATAGGAATCGCCGTCGGTTAAAGAATACTTATCAAGATTCGTACCGTCGAGTACCATATCTGTAACAGTAAGATTTGTATAGTTCTGAACTAAAATATAGAAATCTGATTTCGCATCGTCAGCAACCTTTAATGTACCGTTTTTAAGGGTTACATTGTTACCTTTAAGGAGCTGTAAACCGTTTGAAACAGTACCTGTAGAGCCTACAGGGGTTGTAACTGTATAAGTGAATCCACCAAAATCGATAGTGATATCCTTATTTATTACAAGACCTTCACCCTCGGCATCGCAAAGAAGTTTAACATCTGTACCGTTTGCTACTGCCTCTGCAAGAGTTTCGTACTCGACGCCGTCTGCTAATGCCACTTTCCTTGTATCAGCAACAGCATTAAGTTGATATTCTATGTCATTGCAATCGCTGCTAATAAACAGGTTATGATGTGCCGAATAAAGATTGAAAGAAACCTGACTGCCGTCATTCTTAAATCTTCCAATCAAAACAGCACTTAAAGTTTTATATGACTGGTCGGTATTCTGAAGGTCGCAGTTAACTTGTAAAACCTGATTTCCGTTTACACCCTCGTCATAACTTGCATAATAGCCCTCAGACGATTCGTTGTGACCGCATAAAATCATATCTATATTCTTATGCTGAGAAACAAGTTCTTGCCATACCGTCTCGCCGGGATTTCCGTGATTATAGGCAACTGAAGTATGACGGGCACAGTTAGCATACTGCATATACTTATGAGTAGCAATAATTACGCGGCAATCGGAATTTTCAGCAATCACGCTATTTGCCCATTCGATTACCTCATCTCTCGGCTGAACTTCGAGATTCATAATAAGATATTTTGCACCCTCATCGATATTAAGGTAATAATATCCGTTCATTATAGTGTTTTCATCATAAAGACCGCCATGACGGAAATAATCGTTTTCAACAAACAGATTCTTATTGAAATACTTATCGTAATAAGTAGAATCGCGGGTTTCAAAAGAGTTGTAATCGTGGTCACCGATAGTTGCAACAGACGGAATACCTGCCTCAGTCAAACGGGCATACTGAATACTTAAAGCCTCAAAGCTTGATTCTACAGTACCGTATTCAATAATATCACCAAGGCTTACAACCGCTTTAATATTAAGTCTTTCGGCATTAGCAATAATCCAATCAAAGATATCCGATTCCTGACCTGCGAAGTTTTTGATTATAGTCTGGATATCAGGCAGGAATATAATTGTAAATTCATCCTCTGCCGCATCTCGATTATACTGAGCAAAAAGTGCGTTTTCGGAATCTATATTCCAATAGAAATTCTTAAGAGAATATTTTCCTGTAGTTTCTGCAGTGAAATTCTCGCTGTCAAGCATCCACTCTGCAACAAGACCTTCAGCATCTTTGCCTACAGATACCATTTTATTGTCGTTTAATTCTTCTGCTGTTCTGACATCGCTCCAGAGTCTGATATTTGCCAAAGAGCCGTCAAATACAGTATAGTACTTAGACTCTGCAGGCATATCGTTACCTATTGTAAGCGGCAGATAATCGGACATTGTAGGATAAGTAAGTTCTTCAAGAGTAGTGGTTTTTGCCAACTCACCGTC
>JAFVTZ010000038.1 GCA_017502965.1 Clostridia bacterium | reverse complement strand
GTTTTTGCAAAGCAAAAACAAATATAAAATCGTTCCGCAAAGCGGAACACCGAAATTATTCATTATTCATCATTCATTTTTCATTCGAACCGAAGGTTCGCTAAACAATTATTTATATTTCGTAGCAATTATAGGTTTCTCCGTTTTCGAGGTTTTTCCAAAGAAATCTGCCGTCCTCATACATAATATAACTGTGAGGACTGTTTTCTTTAGGTATCGACACAGAGCCTGTATTCATATAAACAAAGTTTTCGTATTCTGTGCATTTCGGGATATGCGTATGACCGCAAAGCAGTATATCACCTTTGCAAAGCGGGGGCAAATTCTGCTCATTATATATATGGCTGTGGGTTGCATAAACAAGGCGGTCTTTAAGAGGTATCACAGAATAATCCGCCAAAACGGGGAAATCAAGCACCATCTGGTCAACCTCTGTATCGCAGTTTCCTCTGACACAGAAAATTTTATCTTTTAAAGGATTCAGCATTGATATAACCTTTTTGGGTGCATAGTCACGCGGAAGATCATTTCTCGGTCCATGGTAAAGAATGTCTCCAAGCAAAAGTATTCTGTCAGCCTTTTCCTTTTCAAAAGCCTTAAGCAGCATATTGCAATAATATGCCGAGCCATGTATATCGGAAGCAATAAGCAGTTTCATTTTAAAAATCCTTTCAGTTTGCATTGAGTTTTTGGTAAAGTTCCGCAATCTGAGCGCGGAGCGGTGCATTTTCGGGTTTCAAAAGTTTCGGGTCATCCTGCAAAATCCGCGTCGCCTCTGTTCCTGCAAGACGGAGAGTTTCGCGGTCGGCAAAAATATCGGCTATCTTCATATCGGGAAGACCGTGCTGTCTCGAACCCAGAAAATCACCGGGACCTCTGAGTTCCAAATCCGCATCTGCTATTTTAAACCCGTCGGTACTGCCCTTTATAATGCTAAGTCTTCTCACAGTTTCATCCGAACGGGCATCCGAAATCAGAATACAGGACGATTTATAACTTCCTCTGCCGATTCTTCCCCTTAGCTGATGCAGCTGTGACAGCCCGAAACGCTCGGCATTTTCAATGACCATTACAACCGCATTCGGCACATCCACTCCGACCTCGATAACGGTTGTAGATACAAGCAACTGAACTTCGCCCTCAGCAAAAGCTCTCATAACTTTATCTTTATCTTTTGAATTCATTTTGCCATGCAAAAGACCTACAGAATAATTTTTAAACTCATTTTCTTTCAGTTTTTCATAATATTCGGTAGCAGGAGTTATATCCAGAGTTTCATTTTCCTCTACGAGCGGGCAGACGATATACCCCTGCCTTCCCTCATCAAGAAATTTCTTTATATAATTATAAATTCTTTGTCTGTAAGAAGAATCCACACAGTAAGTATCAACACGCTGTCTGCCCTTGGGGTATTCGTCAATAATGCTTATATCAAGGTCGCCGTAAAGGACAAGACCCAAAGTTCTCGGAATAGGGGTTGCAGACATAACAAGCGTATGCGGATTTTCGCCTTTAGCCGAAAGTTTGCTCCTCTGCGTTACACCAAAGCGGTGCTGTTCATCGGTTATAACAAGACCTAAATTCCAGAATTCCACATCATCGCTGAGTAAAGCGTGAGTTCCGACAATTACATCTATTTCTCCCCTTTTGAGGGCATCTTTAATTATGTTTTTCTGTTTTTTGGTGGCAGAGCCTGTGAGTAATCCGCACCTGACGCCTGTGTTTTCGGTAATATTCTGCAATGTATTAAAATGCTGTTCGGCAAGAATTTCGGTAGGAGCCATCAAAGCCGACTGAAATCCGTTTTTGGCAGAAACATACATAAGCGCCGCCGCAACAGCAGTTTTTCCGCTTCCGACATCCCCCTGAATCATTCTGTTCATAGGTCTGCCAGACGCCATATCTGTAAGGCATTCTCTTGTAACTCTTTGCTGGGCATTTGTCATCTGGAAATTAAGCAATTTGCAAAATTCCCCGAAAAAGTCGCGTTTTATAAGACATCCTGTCCTTCCCCTATATCGGGTTTTAAGAAAAGAAAGTCCCGTTTGCAAAACAAAAAGTTCTTCGAAAACAAGCCTTTTTTTAGCCGTCTCAAGAGCCTCTCGGGTTTTGGGGAAATGAATATTCCAAAGAGCATAATCAATATCGCAAAGGTTATTTTTATCCCTGATATCCTGCGGCAAAGTTTCAGGAAGACGCACTCCGTCTAATGCTGTTTTCATAAGTTTTTGCATAGTTTTTGAAGAAACTGTCTGCGATGCGGGATATATAGGCTCAACGCCGCCGAAATTTCCTTCCATAACGGTGGGAGAGGTCATTTTTTTATAAACAAAACCGCCCGAAACCTTTCCCCAGAAAAGGTATTCTCTGCCGACTATGATTTTTTCAGCAAGATACTGCTGATTAAAGAGGGTTATTTCTATCTGGCAGGAACTGTCCTCGGCTAAGAATTTATAAATCGTCATACCAGGCCTTTTTTTAAAGGTTTCAACAGGAGTTGTAACTGTGGCTTTGACACATACATTCTCGAAAAAAGGTGCCTCTGCAGCGGGGGTAATATCTGTCCAGTCAATATACGCTCTCGGATAAAAACGCAAAAGGGCACCGACTGTGTCGATGCCCTTGGATTTAAGCGCAACAGCCCTTTTTTCTCCAACACCCTTTAAAAACTGAATATCGGTAGCGGCTGTTATCATAGTAATTTCTCCTATTCCACGGAAATGATATAATAATAAATCGGCTGACCGCCGTTTATAACGGTGATTTCGGTCTTAGAGCCGTATTTTTCCTGAATCTGTGCCTCAATTGCAGCCGCCTGTTCTTCGGTTACATCCTCACCGTAAATAACTGTTACAAACTGGCTGTCTCGTTTAATCATCTGCTTTAAAAGTTTCATAACCGTTTTTTCAAGGTCGGTATCAACAAAGGTAATCTTGCCGCCAAGAAGGGCCATAAGTTCGCCTTTTTTGATGCTGTGACCGTCAAACTCGGAATCTCTTGCAGCAAATGTTATCTGACCTGTTGCAATCTTTTCGGCGGCTTTCTGCATCTCAATTGCATTAGCCTCACTGTCAGCCTCGGGGTCGAAATTAAGCATTGCGGTAATACCCTGAGGAATGGTGCGTGTATGGAGCACGATTACCTTTCGGGTGCTTATCGGGATAGTCTGTTCAGCCGCCATAATAATGTTTTTGTTATTAGGAAGAACAAAAACTGTCTCGGCGGGAGTAGACTCTATTGCTTTAAGAATATCGTCAGTACTGGGGTTCATTGTCTGACCGCCGCTGACAATAGTATCAACACCCAAGTCTTTGAAAAGTTCTGCAATACCGTCACCCGCACAAACCGATACAAAACCTACAGGATTTGTCGGCTCAACGGGGGTGAAAGTTTCGGTGCGGTCGGCACTCTTTGCATGCTTCTGGCGTGCAGTTTCTGCATCGTGTTTTGCTCTTTCGTGCTGGTCGCGCATATTCTCTATCTTAAGGTGAACAAGCGAACCGAAGGTGAGTGCATTTTCAATAGCATTACCGGGGTGGTCTGTATGAACGTGTACCTTAATTATTTCCTCATCGTCAACAACTACAACACAGTCACCTATAGTCTCAAGGTAAAGTCTCAGTTCGTTAGGCTCTTTTTCGCATTCTTCTGCACGGTTTACTATAAATTCGGTGCAGTATGTGAAAGTAATCTCGCCCTCAAACTCACCTGCAGCATTACGTGAAGAACTTTCTTCCTCATCCGCTTCATCATTCTGAACCGCATTGTTGGCGGCAATCATAACACCATCTTTCAAAACAGAAAGCATACCTTTGAGGATAAGCACAAAACCGTAACCGCCGGCGTCAACAACGCCTGCCTTTTTAAGGGCGGGCAGAAGTTCCGGGGTTTCTTCAAGAGCTTTTTCAGCGCCTTCGATAGCACTTTCAAAAACACCTAAAACATCCTTTTCATCTGCAAGTGCCTGTTTTGCATATTCACTTGCAACACGGGCAACTGTCAGAATTGTACCCTCGGTGGGTTTCATAACCGCTTTATATGCGGCTTCTACACCAAGTTCGAACGCTTTTGCAAGGTTTTCGGCAGTCATAGTTTCATCTTCGCCTATACCCTTGGCAAATCCGCGGAAAAGCAAAGAGGTTATAACACCCGAGTTTCCTCTGGCTCCTCTGAGCAACGCAGATGCATTTACAGATGCCACTTTACCTGCAGTAGCACCGCCGAGTTTTTCAAGTTCTCTTGCAGAATTTGCAAGAGTCATAGACATATTTGTACCCGTATCACCGTCAGGTACGGGGAAAACATTAAGATCGTCAACCTGTTTTTTGTTATTTGCAAGATTATTGGCTGCGGAAATTATCGCATCACGCAATATATCGCCGTTTATCACTTGTAACACTCCTTAAACAAGGCCGTTTATATTTAAATTAAAAAGAATATACGGCCGTAAATTAAAACTTTTTGACCTTTATTCTTTTATTCCGTCAATTTTGACGCGGACTTTCTGAACAGTTATTCCCGTTCTTTCTTTTACAGCATATTTCACCTTTTCGGTAATACTTGCGGCAATAGCGTTAATATTCATATCATAGGTAACAACAATATGAAGGTCAACAATTATACCGTCTGTATTTCCTGTTACTTTAATTCCTGTATCCATAGGTTTTGTTTTGGAAAATCTGCTGAGTAGCTTCTGTTTTCCGCTGTTGGCAACCATGCCGACAACGCCAAAACAGGAAGTTACCTCATGACCTATCAGTTTCGAAAGATAACTTTCGGACAGGTTTATTTTACCCAATCTGGTTTCATAATAAATCATAAAAATCCTCCTATTGGTAATTATTGTATTCTGTTATCGAAAAATAAATATCGCTCTCAGAGGAGTTTTCTACATTTTCGATACTGTCATTACAGAAAAGCGCACCTGTGCGGTAACATACAGGCACAAAGGGCATATTCGTCTGCAAAACAGACGCTAAGTCCGCCAAAGTATTCTGTCCCGAGTAAAAACCGTTTACAATATCCGCAGGTTTGAAAGAAGATACATTTTCCTCTGTATTTTCTTCTGTTTCTTCCTCATTCTCTTCGGTTTTGGATTCTTCCTCTTTTTCAACACCGAAAGCGGCAGAGCCTTCAGGCAGAACGAGAGAGGAAATATCCATATTGTCACTGATTTTTATCTCACCCAGATACAACTGGAAATCACCTTTTTTAAGGGATTCCAGATAAGCGGCATAGTGTTTTTCAACAATGGTAACTGTTATACCGTACTGCGATAACTGATTTGCAATGAGTGCCGCCGCCTGCGCTTTAAGGCGGTTTTCGGAATTGACAAGCAGGGTAAATTTGAGTTTTTCGCCTGCTTTGTTTTTCCTTTTGCCCTCGTTATCTAATACATTATATCCTATTTTCTCCAAATTCTCAACAGTTATTTGCGAATTTGCTTCAATTTGTATATTCTGAACCGATTTTACCTCTTCCCACACAGGGTTAAAAAATCCTGTTGCAGGCAATGCGTTGTTATAATATGCATTATTGCAGATTTTAGTACGGTCTATACCAGAACTCAGCGCCTGACGGAATGTTTCATCCGCAAGAACACCTGAATTTTTGTTTATTCCGATATATATAAGGCTGTTTAAATTTATGTCAAACTTCTGACCGCTCATTCTTATTATTTTCCCGTCTGACAGGTCATTATAATAAATATCTGCGGCACCTATTTCAACATAGTGTGAAACCGAATCCGCATCAGGAGCATTTATCAGTTTTATATCCCGTATACTGCCGTTTCGTTTGCCGTAATGCCCGTTTGAAACAAGACTCTGGCGGTCGTCTGAAACTTTGTATCTTCCGCTACCTACAGGGGGCTGTAAAACACCGTCAGAGTCGGTGATTTTATCGCTTTCCGCCTTAAGGATCGGAAAATCAAGCACATTTATAAAATAAGGGTCGGATTTACTAAGAGTGAAAACCACCGTAGCAGAATCGGGGGATGACACCGAAACCACCTCATAAAGTTCTGCTCCGTAAACAGTCTTCGAATTTTTAGCAAGATTATAAGAATAGACAACATCTTTTGAAGAAAGTGCCGAGCCGTCCGAAAAAACTGTATTTTTAAGTTTTACTGTGC
>JAFVTZ010000037.1 GCA_017502965.1 Clostridia bacterium | reverse complement strand
GATTATGCATATCCCACAGTTATCGAAAAAGACGGATATTTGTATATTATATATACCCAGACTAAGGAGACGGTTGCGGTCACAAGAATAACCCTTTCAAGTCTTGACAAAGTAAAATTTGTGAAGAAAACTCCTGACAGCGAAATATATAAGACCAACCTTGAAAAATGGAAATCCGCTACAGGAAAATGGACGGTTGAAAAAGGACTCGGTTATTTAGTAACACCTACAGTAAAGGCAAATCTTACATTTTCTGATACTAAGGTAGAGGCGGGGCAAAGCTTTACCTATGAAGCGGATATCCGCTATCTTGGAGATACCGCAACTCCTACGGGTATTATCGGTCTTGTTTTCGGTGCTACAAACTCAACCCAAAAAACCAAAGATTTTGCTAAAGAGACTTATTATTATTTGGCAATAGATCTTTCGAACAGTTTTACCAGAATTTTCACTATGAAAGAAAACGAATTTTGGCGCAGAGGCTGTGTTATGCCGTTACTTGACCATCAGAAATATCTTGAAAATTACCATTTAAAACTCGAGATGGACGGAGAAACCAATATGGTTAGTTATTACCTTAACGGTGAGTTTGTCAATAAGGTTTATCTTGAAGAGTTTTCGGGCGGATATTTCGGTCTTTACAGTTATAATACAGGCTTAGTGTTCAATAATGTAAAACTTATATCAGAATAAGGAGGCTTAATATGTTAAAAAGGATTATATCGCTTATTTGTGTGTTGAGTCTTCTTTGTACTGTGCTTTTAAGTAACAGTCTATCAGGTGTTTATGCGGGCGCCGAGTCTTCTGACTGGAGTGTTAAAAACGGGCAGTGGAATACAGACGAAACTGCTGTTAATGCTACTTCGTCAAACGGTTGGAATAAAGTGTATTATGCCAACACCGTATCGGCTGATTTTGAGGTGAGCGCAGATGTTATATACTCGTCAGGTGCGAATGAACAGTATTTTATTTATTTTGGAGCGCCGAGTATAGGCGGAAACGGATATTCGCTTCGCGTTCAGTTAAGCACTTCTGCAGGGGAGAGTAATGTTTGTGTTTATGATGACAGCACAAATTCCCGCAAGTGCCGTTGGACTGCTTTTCCATCTGCTTCTGACAAGCAGAGTTTCAATCTTAAACTATCAGTCAAGGATTCAGTAGCAAAGGTTTATATAGACGGTGCTGTTGTCTGCACATCTACTGCCCTTGAATCTTACAGTGCAGGATATTTCGGTTTTGGAACTTATAAAACTGCTGCAGAGTTTAAGAATATTGTATTTACAGGTGAAAGTAACAAACCTGAGGAAACCCCTGATGATACACCGCCCGAAGGGGAGACCTATGTCGAAGCAGAATGGGTGGCTATAAAAAATATGACCGTTAATGCAAACAACGGTCAGACAACTACGGATACTGCATGGACAAATATGTCCAACCCTGCCGTTCTTGAAAAGGACGAGGATTTTTCAATTGAAACTGATATTAAATATATATCAGGCAGCAATCATCAGTATTTTTTGTATTTCGGACTGCCTGTTCATACAACCCTTGCAAACGGATTTTCTTTGCGTATTCAGTTAAGTGATACAACGGGTACAAATAATATCAGTATTTATGATGATGTAAAGAATAAGAGACTTGGCGGTTGGAAAGGTTTTCCTGATAATTCCAATAAAACTTCATTTAAGATTAAATTCGAGGTAAAAAGCGGAAAAGCAACGGTTTATATAGACGGAAATAGTGTTCTTACTGCACAACTTACTGATTATAATGGCGGTTGTGTGGGACTTGCTACATACAAAACAGGAGCAAAATTCTCAAGTATTAAATTTGCCGCTGAAAAGGAGCATAAAGCACCTAAAACTTATATAGCAAATGAAGATTTTTCCGATTTTTCTGTTTTGGAACACGGCACTCAGATTAAGGGTAATTTATCGGTTATTTCTTCTGATTATACCTCTGCTAAAATTCTGACAGACGGGGAAAACAAGTATCTTTCAATGTCGCGTGAAAATGCCGATACAAAGGCTGACTGTCTTTTGCAGTTTTATGACGAGACACTCAAAGCAGATACTTATGTTGTTCAGTTTGATGCAAGCCTTAATGAAAATGTAAAACTTAAGAATTTCGTTAATTTGCTTATAGGCAGAAAGAATGTAAACGGTTCGGGTGTTTTTGAATACCTTTTAAGAGTTTCCGAAAACGGATATATTCATACCACAACAGGGGCACTCGGAAGCACGGCACTCGGTATGCTCTCTTCAGAGAAATTCACCAATATTGCAGTGGTTGTAAATGACAAAAACCGTACATATTCGGTTTATCTGGACGGTGTTTTAGCAATCAGAAATCAGGAGTTCCAGAATAATAAATATGTCGGAACACCTGACGAAGTTCAGACAATGTTCCGCATAGCACTGTCACAAGGTGAAAAGGATGCTGCAATAAAGATAGATAACTTCAAGGTTTACACAGGGGACTCGGCAGACGGTGCGGAAAACTCTGAAAAAAGTATCACCGAACAGTTTGATGCGGATTTTCAGAAACTTGTGTTTACAGATAGCCGCGGCTCAAAGTTGAATTACCGTTTTTATCTGCCAAAGAACTATGATGCTAATAAAAAATATCCTGTAGTTCTTGCAATGCACGGAGCCGGTCTTTGGGGCGGCGATAACAGTAAACAACTCAATTCCTGCTTTAATTTAGCGGTTTCCCTCTGGCATAACCGTGAAAAATACGAGGCAATTATAGTTGTTCCTCAAACTGCCGATAAGGTAAGCTGGGTTACAGGTAACGGTAATTATCCTTGGTATAACGATGCTGAAAATGATAATTACGATATTGAAAGTTTTGAAATTTCCCGCTATTTATCGGCTGTGAGCGAACTTTTATATGATATAGGCAAAAATTATTCTGTTGATAAAAAGCGTCAGTATGTAGGTGGATTTTCAATGGGCGGTTATGCCACATGGTATTTAATTTCAACCTATCCTGAACGTTTTGCGGCGGCGTTGCCTGTGTGTGCAGGAAGCGATCCTGAATACGCAAAATACATTAAAGGAATACCTATTTGGACATTCCATAGTACGGATGATGATACTGTTGCAGTAGAGGCTACCCGTAAGATGGTTGAAGCCCTTAAAAATCTTGACGGAAATATTAAATATACCGAATTTACCGACAAAGGTCACAATGTCTGGGACTATGCATTCCAGTCGAAAGATGTTTTGGATTGGATGTTTGCACAGAGCAGAAAAACAGTTTTAAACCGCAATACTTTAAACGAAAATGTTTATTGGAAAACGGAAAATCCTGAATGGATAACACTGACTACCAATTGGAAAAAATCTGATAAGTCATACACAGCCACAGGTAATAATACATGGAATAAAGCGGTGCTTGACCGAAAACTTGATAACGGAAGTTTCCGTTTCGAAACCGAGGTTAAAGATTTTAATGGCGAGCAGATGTATATTTATTTTGGCTTGCCTGATAATTCCAAAACAGAAAACGGTTATTCGGTGCGTTTTCAATTCGGTGAGAGTGCAGGGAATAATAATGTCTGTGTTTACGGTGCTGATAATAAGAGAAAAGCGGCTTGGGTGTCTTTCCCTGAAACTTCCGATAAGCATAATTTCAAAGTTGCAGTTGAAATGTCGGGAAAACTGGTTACTGTTCTGATAGACGGAAAAATAGTTGTTGCAACAGATTATTTAACCGATTATTCGGGCGGATACATGGGTATTGCGACCAATAAAGCAACTGCTACTTTTAAAAATACAACTGTAAGTTATAAGGCCGAAAAGCCGACAGGCGGCGAAGAAAACACAAATCAGGATATTTATTATCCCAAAAAGCAAAATTGGAATCATATAACTTCAGAATGGGAAGAAATCCGTAACGGTTATTCTTCCGAAAAAACAAGCGGTTGGAGTAAAGCAGGATTTTCATCATTTATCGATAAAAATGAGGATTTCATTTTTGAAGCTGATATTTCTGATTTTAAAGGTGCAGAACGTCAACTTTATGTCTATTTCGGACTTAGCAGCAGTTACTACCTTGATGACGGTTATTCGGTAAGAATTCAGTTCGGAAAAGATGTTAAAACCAATAATATTGCGGTTTATGATGATGTGCTCAAAAAAAGGTTGGCACGCTGGACAGCATGGCCAGAAACTGTCAGCAAAGAAAAGTTTAAAATTACCCTTAAAATGGTTAATAAACGGCTTTCGGTTTACGCTGATGATGTTCTTCTTGCAATATGTAATGTCCCCGAATTCAAAGGCGGATACTGTGGTATTGCTACAAATAAATCAGGTGCTGATGTGCAGAATGTTTCAATATCATTCAAGACTGATAAAACAAACATACCTGATGAAAGTTATCAGAATAAAACGGTTGATTTGAAAATTTTAACACCGAACAATTTTGAGAAGATAAAACTCGGACTTTATCCTACAAATGTTAACGGTTGGAACAAGGCTGTAAGTACAGCGCCAGTAAAGGGAAATTATAAATTTGATGCCGATATTGAATATATAAGCGGCAAACTAAAACAGTATTATTTCTATTTTGCATTACCGAACGGTGATAGTCTTGACGGCGGATATTCTGTGAGAATTCAGCTGAATGACGAAGCAAAGGATAATAATATTG
This sequence comes from Clostridia bacterium, assembly GCA_017502965.1. Taxonomy (GTDB): domain Bacteria; phylum Bacillota; class Clostridia; order Oscillospirales; family Acutalibacteraceae; genus UBA737. Next base: position 3,801 of record JAFVTZ010000037.1, on the reverse strand, counting down.
CGGTTTATAATGATACTGAAAGAAAGCGTGTTTCATCTTGGGTTAAATTCCCTGAAAATGCCGATAAGGAAAAGTTCCGTCTTACGGTTAAATTGTCAAATAATATCGCTGTTGTTATGATAGACGGTAAAACGGTTTGCACTTCTACAGTTATAGAGGGCGGTACTGACGGATATTACGGCGTAGCCTTTAACCGCACAAGCGGAAAACTTATAAATATGGCATTGTCGGGCGAAGTACGCACAGTATCGCATATCCCTGCTACTTCTGACAGCAGCAATGTACCTCTTGCAGTATTTTCGGCAATTTCTTCTTTAGCATCAATAATGTTAATTTTGGCTGTTAGCCGTAAAAATAAAAAACAAAGGAGATTATCTTTATGAAAAAGTTTTTAGCAACTCTTCTGACGCTTACTCTTTTGGCAACCTTCCTTTTCGTTGCTCCCGTATCGGCAGCAACAACATTTGTCAGCAATATGGCTGGCTGGACAAAACTTACAGGCTCTTGGGATTTTACAACAGGTAGAGCACAATCGACTGTCAGTAATAACCAGGCCGTATCTTCGACTACAGTGGCTAAGACTGATAACTGGATGTGGAGTATGGACATTACCTATGACGATACAAGCAGTACGGTTCCTTATTACTATATCCGTTTCGGTTATCAGGCAAATTCGGGTCCTTATTATTTTCTTCAGATTGCACCAACAGCCGCAACAAATCAGATAGCTTTCTATTATTTTGACCCTGATGCAGCAACAAAAAATACCCGTGTTTCCGGCTGGGCTATTTTTCCTGCCACTTCGGACGCAAGTGACTTTAATGTAAAAATTTCTTATACAAACGGCTTTATGTACGCATTTATCGATGATATTTATGTGGGTCAGTCAACAGACCAGAGTGCTACATATAACGGCGGTTATTTCGGACTTGCTAACAATAAAATCATAAATTATTTTAACAATGTAAATCTTTATGTTTACAATGAGCATATTGATGCATTTGCAGGAAAGTTTGTGAATTCGGAAAATGGTTTCAAGACTCTTTTAGATACTCAGAAATGGAATCAGGCATATGTAAGTGAGCCTGCAGTTGGTAAATACCTTACAATAGAAACCGATTATAAGTGTCTGAGTGGTAACAATCAGAGTTATATCCGTTTCGGACTTATTGATGACAGCAATTATTTCTCTGTTAATATGCAGCCTAATGATGCCAATGGTGCGCATTTTGCTATATACGAATTGGTAGCAGGCACTAACACAAGACGCAGTGCATGGGTATCGGGACCTTCGGGATTTGATCCGAGCAACTTTAAGGTTAAACTTGTATTAACACCCGATAACTGCGAACTTTATATTAACGGAAGTCGAGTTTTAACTACAACTATAAACTATACTCCCGGAAAATTCGGTCTTGCTACATTATATACTTCTGCACAGTTCAATAATTTCAAGATAACAAAATCTCACGGTAATGATACCGCCTTTACTCCTGTAACCAATGCTGTAGCAATTGAAAACGGAATGAGCTTTACAAGTGTAACTAATTGGAATAAAGCAAATGTCGGTATTGGAACAAATGGTGATTTTGAAATTTCGGCTAATTTGAAGAGCATAGAGGGTAATAATCAGCTTTACCTTTATTTCGGTGCTTCATCAACAAGCTTCGCTGACGGTTATTCTGTTCGTATTCAGTCTACTAACGGTGTAAGTCAGGCAGTAGTTTACAGGAATTCTACAAATAAGCGTGTTTCTGCTTGGTGTAATTTCCCTGAGGGTTCAGATATTTCTGATTTCGAACTCAAGTTAAAATATATCAATAAAGTTGCAATGGTGTATGTTGACGGTGTACGTATATGTATTAGTGAATCAATCACTGCAGACGGTGCATATACCGCATTCCATACCTATAAAACAGTAGCAGAGGTTACTGATGTAACTTCCTGTATTCCTCAGGCAATGCCGTATGATGTAAGCCGTGACGATGCGGTGAATTCAGGTGACCTTTCAGTTCTCAGAAAAGTATTGCTTGAAGCAAGCGTTGCTTATGATGCTTCTATGGCCGACTGCAACGGTGACGGTGCAACCAATGTAACTGATCTGGTTCGTCTTAAAAAATATGTTGCTTCTGCAATTTCAATAGTTGACAGTAATGCAGTTGCTGTTGAGAGCGAGTCTGCTGAAAATTATGCATATCTTGCAGACGGAAACTTTAATATTAAAAATGCACAGGCTGATTTCGACAGTGAGAAACCGTATGTATATCTTAATCAGATCGGTACTGTCAGCGGAGATTTTGTGACACTTGTTGCAAGTATGGGTGTTTATGTAACCAATAACTATACTATTGATGAGATTGGTGTTATTGCAGCAGAAGGGGATTATACAGAAAATAAATCAGCACTTGTAGCAGATTCTCAGGATATTGTTGTTACAAAAGCAGTTTTTGGCAATACTGATACTTATTCTCAGTATAAACTTTATGTTACCGATTTACCTGCAAACACTTCGAGAACCGTTCGTGCTTACATAAAACTCACTGATAGTGAAGGCAATACAAGTTATGTTTACAGTAGTAATTGCTGTTTTTTCGGGGCAGCCGAGTTACAATAAACACTGACCAGTCAACTCGGCAAAATGCTCTTTCAGTAAAAAATACTGCAACCGTTAATAAAACGGTTTCAGTAAGCACAACTACTGTTTATAATCCGAAAGCCGGCGCTTCGTATGCGCATCATCCGCATATAACATTCTTTAAAGGTAAGTTTTATTCGGTTTTCTCTATCGGTGAAAAGAATGAAGAAGATATAGGTCAGTCAATGGCGGTTTCTGTTTCGGATGATGCTGCGAACTGGTCTGATTATACAGTTATCGCTGAGGGTAAAAAGGAGACCTATACAGTAGTAGTCCCCGGCGGTCTTTACAGTACAGATGAAAGGCTTATCGCGTATTATGCAACCTTTGACTATAGCGAGTCTTGTGTTGATACAAGCAGCGGAGTAGCTGTAAGACCTACAGCTGAGAACGCAGTCCGTACTAACTGGAAAATGTATATGGCTGTGACTAAAGACGGTGTAAACTGGTCTCACAGTCAATTAAATTGCGGTGCGGCCTGCAATTTTGCACCACAGCAAACCGCAAGCGGCAGACTGATTATGTGCGGAGCAAATGTTAATCCTATTACTGATGATATAACAGGTCTTTCAGGTTGGAAGAATGTTAATATTTCTATTGATGAAGCTATTGCGGACGGTGCAAAACTTATAACCGAAAGCGGTTTTTATCAGACTGATGACGGTGTACTGCATATGATGTTCCGCTCTAATTCTGATGTTCTTTATTATAGTGAAAGTTATGACGACGGTGCAAGTTGGACCAGACCTTATGCTACAAATTTCAGGAGTGACAGTTCTAAATTTGCAGTTGGCAGACTTGCAAACGGAATGTATTACTGGATTGGTAATACAAGTATAAATAATGTCCGTACACCGCTGACTCTTTTCACTTCTTCTGATGGATTTAACTTTGATAAAGAGTATGTAATAAGAACTGGTACATATACTCATCAGTTTGAAGGTCTTTATAAAGACGGTGCTTATTCTTATCCCAGCACTTTCGTAAAAGACGGCGAACTCTACATTATTTATTCTGTAGGCAAGGAAAAAATTGAAATTTCAAAGATTTCTATTGCTGATTTAAATTAAAGTTATAAACAAAAGCCGAAATATATTATTTCGGCTTTTGGCAGATTATTTATGATAATGTATTCTGTATTTTCCCGGTGTGATTCCTGCAATGCT
>JAFVTZ010000036.1 GCA_017502965.1 Clostridia bacterium | reverse complement strand
AGCATTACTACTTATTCTCATCATAGCATTTTTCTTTCTTATATAATACTATCTATAAAAAATCTTGTCAAGTGTTTTTTGACGATAAAAAATCCATCGGCGAAAACCGATGGATTTTCTGAAGTTTACTCACCGTCAGGGAAATCGAATGTCCCGTCAGGATTACTTGGAGTTGCAGCATTATTTTGCTGAGTGGTGTAACTCGATTCTGAAACATTGGCAGCAAGCACAGCCTCAATTGTTTTTTCACTACCCGAAGCGGTAACAAAAGTCACGGTTATTTTATCTCCTGCTTTCGCCTGCTCTATAACATCAAGTACAACATCATCGCTTGTGATTTCAAGACCGTTTATATGAGTTATGGTATCACCCTCGCTTAATTCGCCGTAAAGGTCGCTGTCATCCGAAACAGAAGCCACACGGATACCTGTATGCTTATAATCATAAATATCGGCAGTAACCGAATTCACTTCCATATAAGTTATACCGAGTTTTGCACGGCTTACAACCTTACCCTCGGAAATCAGTTCTTCTGCAATGCGTTTTACTGTAACAGTAGGTATAGCATAGCCTACATTATCATATTCGTTACTTGCAAGTTTTGAAGATGTAACACCGATAATATGACCGTACATATCAAGTAATGCTCCGCCCGAACTTCCTGGGTTTATAGCGCTTGTGGTTTCAATAACTCGCGAAGAATAGTTAGTGTTATTCTGTATTCTGCGGCTTACAGAAGAAACTATACCGCTTGTAATGCTTGAAGCGGTGGTAGCGTCACTCGGTCTTCCTATTGCCACAACATTCTGTCCGTGATATATTTCGGAAGAATCACCGAAAACAGCGGGTTTGAGTTCGGTTGTATTAACCTTTAAAACTGCAAGGTCGCTGACAGTATCTCCTGCAACATAAACCGCATCATATTCTTTTCCGCTGTGGGTGAATATCTTGAATTTCGGCATTGCGATATCGGCATAAATATGGTCATTAGTAACTATATAGCCGTCTTTCGAATAAACAATACCGCTCGCCTGACCGGCATAACCCGCATCATTATATATATAAATTCCTACTATAGAATCGCAAACCTTTTCATAAACCTCAGCGGCAGTCATCTCATCTGTGTCTTTAGGTCTTGCTGTGAGGTCAATATTCACTTTAGAGCCCGAAACCACTGTATTATTACTGCCTCTGCCAAGGAAATAACCTGTAATACAAGCCGCCGAAAGCAAAATAACAGATGCCATAATAACAGCAAAAACTTTAAGTCCTTTGCTCATAGGTTTATAGTCTTCTATAGGTGCTACAGGAGAATATACAACCGGATTATAGGGCATATTATACTGATTTGCCTGAGGTGTGCTTTCAAAAGATGCACTGATATCATCATCAGCAAAGCCGTTACCCGTACTTTGTGTATTCTCGGTTTCTTCTGTATTTATCTGTGTTGCATTTTCAACAACCTCTTCTTCATTTTCATTATTTTGAGTATTGTTGTTTAAAAATTCATCCATTTTAATGCTCCTTTGATTAGTTATTAGGCAAAGTTACTTTAAAAGAAGTAAATTCATTTTCCTTGCTCGAAACTGTTATTGTGCCTCCATGGGTGGTAATTATGGTTTTAACTATATAAAGTCCCAGACCTGTACTGCTTTTGCTGGCGGACCTTGATTTATCCACTTTATAAAACCTTTCGAACACAAACGGCAGGTCTTTTGCGGGGATTCCCTTGCCTGTATTAGTAACAGTAAACACCGCTTGCTTGTTTTCGGATTTAAGGGTAAATGTTATTTTTCCGTTTTCATTTGTGAATTTTACTGCATTGTCTACAAGATTATAAACTGCCTGATGAATGAGGTCACGGTCTGCATTTACCGATATATCCTGCAATTCATCAAGACCTATAATATCAAGTCCCGAATTTTCAATTCTCTGTTCCTGACTTATAACTATTGAACAAAGCATCTCTCTCAAATCAAAGAGTTCGGGTTTTAAAACAAACTCACCCGATTCCATTCTCGCCATACTGAGCATTGACTGCACAAGTCTTGAAAGCCGTTTCACCTCATCTGAAACTATACCGAGATAATACTGCTGTTTTTCAGGTTCTATAGTGCCGTCAAGTATTCCGTCAATAAAACCGCCGATAGTTGTCATCGGAGTTTTCAGTTCGTGGGATACATTGGCAACAAAACTTTTTCTCATACCCTCGAGTTGGGAAAGCGAATTTGTCATCATATTAAAAGATGCGGCAAGCTCACCTATTTCGTCATCACTGGTAACAGGTATTCTTTTTGAAAAATCGCCTTTTGCCATAGCCTTTGAGGCTTCCGACATCAGTTTGAGCGGTTTTGTCAGCCTATAGGTCATAGCATAAATCGCGAAAAACATTATAATTATCGGTATTATCGCCGAGAAAAAATAGAGTTGCGAAATAGTTGACAAAAGGTTTTTTACTACCGCAATCGAAGATGTTGCGTAAACCCTGCCGAAAACTTCACCGTCCGAACTTTTGAGTTCGGAATATGTTATATAATGAGGTTTTTTGTATATCCCCAATGTTCCAAGCCATATCCCGTCTTTATGAGAAGCCTCGGTTTCGCTGTCAAACTTTGCAGAAGTGTGAGTGCAGTTCATTTCTTTGCTCCACTCAGGGCATCCGCAAACCACAACTTTACCTTTACTGTCTGCAATAAAAATTTCTGCATCAGAGACATCGGATACTGTTGTCAGAATGTTAAAAAAACGGGTCGCATCAAATTCCTGCTCAGCCGAAAGGGAGGCTATGTGCTCTGCAACTTCGTCGCAGGCTTTGGTCATAGTTTCCTGCTTCGATTTTGTAATATAATTATTCAGCACTACTGAAAGAATCATCATCATAGCCGTGAGCGAAAATGTGATTATAATAATAGTGGTAAAAAAGTATTTTTTAAAAAGTTTAAGTTTCATAAGTTTACTTTATCTCAAACTTGTACCCTACACCCCAAACGGTTTTGAGTGACCATTCTGCCGAAACATCTTCGAGTTTTTCTCTGAGTCTTTTTACGTGAACATCAACCGTTCTTGAATCGCCGTAATAATCAAAACCCCAGACCTCATCAAGCAACTGGTCACGCGTATAAACCCTGTTCGGATTACTTGCAAGATGATATATAAGTT
>JAFVTZ010000001.1 GCA_017502965.1 Clostridia bacterium | reverse complement strand
GCAGTGCCTCAGATATTGCGGCATCGCTCAAATTTGCCAGAGAATATATGCTTATAATGCTTATAGGATTACTGCCTTATACACTTGCGCAGTGTTATTCAAGCACCCTCAGGGAAACCGACAAAGCGATGCTTCCTATGATTGCGGGAGTTATTGCGGTTTGTGTAAACCTTGCACTCAATTATACTTTGATTTTCGGAAAATTCGGAGCGCCGAAACTCGGAGTAAACGGCGCGGCAATAGCAACCGTTATTTCGAGATTCGCAGAACTCCTTATTGTTGCAGTATGGACAAGGGCAAAATCAAACCAAAACGGCTTTATAAAAGGCGCTTTCAGGAGTTTTTATATACCTGCAAGTCTTATAAAAGATATCACAGTAAAAGGTCTTCCTTTAATGCTCAACGAAACTTTATGGGCATCGGGAATGGCGGCGCTCAGTCAGTGCTATTCAGTGAGAGGTCTTGATGTGGTCGCGGCAAATAATATCTGTCAGACATTTTTTAATGTGTTCTCTGTAGTATTTATCTCAACAGGTGTGGCGATAGGTATCATTTTAGGTCAGCAATTAGGGGCAGGCGAAACCGAAACCGCAAAAGATACCTGCTATAAACTGATAGCATTTTCGGTCTTTGTAAGTGTGGGTATAGCAATAATTTATGTAGTAGCTGCAGAGTTTATCCCGCTTATGTATAACACCGAAAGCGATGTCCGTCTGCTTGCTACAAGGCTTATGCAGATATCGGCTATTGCAATGCCGCTTGATGCTTTTGCAAATGCCGCTTATTTCACACTCCGTTCAGGCGGAAAAGCAGGAATCACCTTTGCTTTTGACAGCGGTTTTATGTGGGTGGTTTCAGTTCCTGTTGCATTTTTACTCAGCCGTTTTACAAATGTTCCGATTTTATTGCTTTTTGCAATAGTCCAGTCACTTTATATCATTAAAGACATTATAGGTTTTTATTTTGTGCGAAAAGGTATCTGGATACGTAATCTTATAGGGTAACAGATATTGTAAACACCTTGATTTTAAAGGTTATTTATGGTAAAATTCAAATTGGTAATTAAATAACTGTGGGGGCAATGAAATGCGTATAAAATTAGATTCTGTTTCTAAGTTTTTAAACGGAATAATGATTTTGATTTTTGTTTCTTTGATTACATTGGGCTTATTCTTAGGCTCAACTCAAAGCACAGACCATCTTTCTGCATTGGTTTACGGAATACTCTTTTTCGGAGCATTTTTTCTGCTGAAACCTTATATAATCGGTTTTGCGGAAAAGTTCGGTGAAGTAAAATGTCTGGTTTCATTGTCGGTCATTTGTTTCACAGTTAAGCTTATCTGGGTATTATTTATTCGGGTTGTTCCTGTTTCTGATTATGGCGTATTTTTCAATTATGCTCAGGATTTGGCGAATGACTGGGATGCTAATAACCGCTATGTAGCTCTGTTTCCGCATATTTTCGGGTATTCTTCATTTTTGAGCATATTTTTTAAATTGTTGATTCCTAAATTTTATATAGCAACGGGATTGAATGTGGTTCTTTCTGTTATCTCGGGTATATTGATATTCGCTATAGCAAAGCGGTTGATTGACCTGAGAGCGGCAGTAACAGCATATCTTTTCTGGATTTTATGTCCTTCGCAAACTATGTATAACAGTCTGATTCTTTCGGATTTATTATATACAACATTTATTCTGTTGTTTGTTTATATTGTAACAGAAATAAATGCAAAAGATTACAAGTCCGGTAAGAAAACAATTATAAAAATGGCTTTGGCCGGTTTGTTTTCGGGTTTGTTATTAAGGGCAATAAATGCATGCAGACCTATTGCTGCGATTTTTGTAATAGCGTTGTTTATATGGATTTTTGTGTTATGTACCAAGCATTTAAAGAGTAAAAGTTTCCGCAACACATGGGTTCCGTTTATATGCACACTGTGTGCAGTATATTTCCTGACAGGTCCGTTATGGAATGCTTATATGACCGCAAGAATCGGCGAACAGCCGGCTTCTGTACCGGGTTATAATATCTATGTCGGATTCAACACAAAGGCAAAGGGAATGTGGAATGCTGAGGACAGAGATTTGCTGACCTACTACAACGAGCAGGAAGGTGCTACTGCTCAGTGGGCTCAGGAGCAGATGTTTGAAGAGGCTAAGGACCGCATTTTTTCGGGTGATATAAATTTCACAAAACTGTTCAGGGAAAAAATAAAGATTTTCTTAGGAGCAGACAATGCATGCGTCTGGTATATGAATACTTATTTAGAGGATACCAAATCGCTTGCAATTCTTTGTAATGCTTTTTATTATATGCTCTTGCTTCAATGTGTTATCGGTATTGCAGGGGTATTTAACAAGTATAATAAATCCACCGTTTCAATTCTTATCCTGTATGTATTAGGTTTGACAATTGCTCAGATGTTAGTAGAGGTAGCTCCGAGATACCATTATTCAATATTACCTTTTATTATTCTTTTAGGGCAGACTGTTTTGTACGGAGAAAAGAATCTCAAATATAAATTTCTGATTACTGATGAAGCGAAAGGATGAAAACAGTGTCTGATATACTTTACATTGTAGTTCCGTGTTACAACGAACAGGAAGTTTTACCTGAAACCTCAAAGAGGCTCGGGCAAAAACTCAAAACGCTTATTTCGGACGGTACGGTAAGCGAAAAAAGCCGTATTATGTTTGTGAATGACGGCTCAAAAGATAAAACCTGGGGAATTATAAATTCGCTTCATAAAGAAGATAATATGTTTACAGGGGTGAATTTAAGCCGTAACAGAGGTCATAAGAATGCACTGCTGGCAGGTCTTATG
>JAFVTZ010000035.1 GCA_017502965.1 Clostridia bacterium | reverse complement strand
TATCACGACGGTTATGCTGCAAAACGTATGGAAATGGGTGCTGTTATTGCGGCGGCTCCGGCTGCGAATGTTCGCCGCGAAGTTCCCGCCCCGGGGGATGTTGTAATTCTCCTCGGCGGTTCTACAGGACGTGACGGTTGCGGCGGTGCTACCGGTTCTTCCAAATCCCATACTGTTGAGTCACTTGAATCTTGCGGTGCCGAAGTGCAAAAAGGTAACGCCCCCGAAGAAAGAAAGTTGCAGAGACTTTTCAGAAACTATGAAGCCTGCCGTATGATTAAGCGCTGTAACGATTTCGGCGCAGGCGGTGTTTCGGTAGCCATTGGCGAACTTGCTGACGGTCTTGAAATCGACCTTAACGCAGTTCCGAAAAAATATGACGGACTTGACGGTACCGAACTTGCAATAAGCGAATCTCAGGAGAGAATGGCTGTTGTTATTGAAAAGGAAAATATTGAGCGCTTTATGGAACTTGCCTCAAAAGAGAATCTTCAGGCTGTAAAAGTTGCAGATATTAAAGCAGAACCCCGTCTTGTTATGAACTGGAACGGTAAGACTATAGTAGACATCAGCCGTGAGTTCTTAAATTCCAACGGTGCTGAAAAGCATATCACTATTACTCCCGAAAATCCGAAAGAGTATAACATTCCCGTAAGCGGCGGATTTACTGAGAATATGACAGCTTTGGCTGATGACCTTAACATCTGTTCAAAGAGAGGTCTTTCTGAACAGTTTGACTCTACTATAGGTGCAGGTACTGTTCTTATGCCTTTTGGCGGAAAACATCAGCTCACCCCCATTCAGGCCATGGTACAAAAGATTTCTGTTGAGAAAAAGCATACTGATGACTGTTCTCTTATGGCTTGGGGTTACAATCCTTTTATAACCGAAAACAGCCCTTATCACGGCGCATATCTGGCAGTTGTTGAATCGGTTTCAAAACTTATTGCAACAGGTGCAGAGTTTAAGGATGTTTATCTGACATTCCAGGAATACTTTGAGCGTCCCGGAAAAGACGGTAAGCGTTGGGGTAAACCTTTGTCCGCCCTTCTCGGCGCATTTAAAGCCCAGATGGAACTCGGTATCGGCTCTATCGGCGGTAAGGACTCAATGAGCGGTTCTTTCGAAGATTTAGATGTTCCCCCTACCCTCGTTTCTTTTGCGGTTACAACCAATAAAACCCAGAATATTATTTCTCCTGAATTCAAAAAAGCAGGAAATAAAGTTATTCTTATAAGCCCCGTATATGATGAGAAAACAAATCTTCCGAATACAGAGTCTCTTATGAGAGTTTATTCAACCGTTACAAAACTTATGCGTGACGGAAAAGTTGCATCTGCCTATACTCCCACAATGGGCGGTATTGCAGAGGCTGTTATGAAGATGTGCTTTGGTAACGGTCTTGGTTTTGAGTTTAACGGCAGTATGTCAACCTCTGCTATTTTCGGTTATGCATATGGCTCATTCCTGCTCGAAGTTACCGCCGATGTTGATGACGGAATACTTGTAGGTACTGTTACAGACAACGGAAAAATTTCCTATAATGACGAAGTTGTAGAACTTGGAAAACTCCTTTCCATCTACGAAAACAAACTCGAAAGCGTATTTAAGTGCAATATTCCTGACAGCAAAACTCCTATGGAGAATTTCTCTTACAACGCTGAAAGCCGTGTTGCTCCTGCAATTAAGGTTGCAAAACCAAAAGTACTTATTCCTGTATTCCCCGGTACTAACTGCGAATTTGACAGCGCAAAGGTTATGCGTGATGCAGGTGCAGAACCCGAAATTTTCGTAATCAATAACCTTTCAAAAGACGGCATCAGCCGCAGTGTCGAAACATTTGCCGAGAAGGTTAAATCTTCTCAGATGATATTTGTTCCCGGTGGATTCTCAGGTGGTGACGAGCCTGACGGCAGCGGTAAATTTATTACTGCTTTCTTCCGTAACGGTGCTATCAAAGAGCAGGTTACCGATTTGCTTGATAATCGTGACGGTCTTATGTGCGGTATCTGTAACGGATTCCAGGCACTTATAAAACTCGGTCTTGTGCCTTACGGCAAGATTATTGATACTGACGAAAACTGCCCCACTCTTACATTCAACACTATCGGCAGACATCAGTCAAGAATTGTAAGAACAAGAATCGCTTCGAATAAATCTCCCTGGCTTTCAGACACTAATGTTGGCGATATTTATAATGTTCCGATTTCTCACGGTGAGGGCCGTTTCCTTGCAAGCGAAGAACTTATTAAAAAACTTGCTGAAAATGGACAGATTGCCACTCAGTATGTAGACCTTGACGGAAATGCCACAAGCGATGTTCACTTTAATCCCAATGATTCAATGTATGCTATTGAGGGTATCACCTCTCCTGACGGCAGAGTATTTGGTAAAATGGGTCACAGCGAACGCTGGGGTTCGGGTCTTTATAAGAATGTACTCGGTGATTATGACATCAAGATGTTCAAATCAGCAGTAAAATATTTTAAATAAGGTGAAATATTATGGCATATTTAAGTGATATTGAAATTGCTCAGCAGGCTGAAATGCGGCCTATAACCGAAATTGCTGACTTTGCAGGTATTGACAGAAAATATCTTGAACAGTACGGCAATTATAAGGCTAAAATCGACCTTTCTCTTTTGAAAGAAAGCAACCGCGAAAACGGAAAACTCATACTTGTTACTGCTATTACCCCCACCCCTGCGGGTGAGGGTAAGACCACTACAACAATCGGTCTTGCAGACGGTATGCATAAAATCGGCAAAAATGTTTGTGTGGCTCTCCGTGAGCCCTCTTTAGGACCTGTTTTCGGTATAAAAGGCGGAGCCGCAGGCGGCGGTTATGCTCAGGTTGTTCCTATGGAAGACATAAATCTTCATTTTACAGGTGATTTCCACGCAATCGGTGCGGCAAATAACCTGCTTGCAGCAATGCTTGATAACCATATTCATCAGGGTAATGCTCTCGGTATTGATGTTCGCCGTATTACCTGGAAACGCTGCGTAGATATGAATGACAGACAGTTAAGATATGTAACTGACGGTCTTGGCGGTAAAGTTAACGGTGTGCCTAGAGAAGACGGGTTTGATATTACAGTTGCAAGTGAAATTATGGCTGTTTTATGTCTTGCATCTTCTATCACTGACCTTAAAGAAAGATTATCAAGAATAATCGTTGGTTATACTTTTAGTGACGAGCCTGTAACTGCAGGTCAGTTAAATGCCGCAGGTGCAATGGCGGCGCTTTTGAAAGATGCACTTAAACCGAACCTTGTTCAGACTTTGGAGGGTACTCCCGCTTTAGTTCACGGTGGACCTTTTGCAAATATTGCTCACGGCTGCAACTCTGTTACCGCTACTAAAATGGCAATGAAACTTGCAGATTATGCTATAACAGAGGCAGGTTTCGGTGCTGACCTTGGAGCCGAAAAGTTCCTTGATATCAAATGCCGTATGGCAGGTCTTACCCCTTCTGCTGTTGTTATGGTTGCAACTGTCAGAGCTCTTAAGATGCACGGCGGTCTTGATAAAAAGGCTTTGGGTGACGAAAATATTGAAGCCCTCGAAAAAGGTATTCCGAATCTGCTCCGCCATGTTTCCAATATTAAAAATGTCTATAAACTGCCTTGTGTTGTAGCAGTTAACCGCTTCCCCACTGATACGGATAATGAAATAAACTTTATTATTAAAAAATGTAAAGAACTCGGCGTAAATGTTGTGCTTTCAAATGTATGGGCTGAGGGCGGAAACGGCGGAATTGAGCTCGCAAAAGAGGTTGTTCGCCTTTGTGAAGAAGAAAAGGGAGATTTTACTTTCTCTTATGCACTTGACGGAACAATTGAGGAAAAAATCGAGGCTGTTGTTAAGAAGGTTTACGGCGGTGACGGAGTTGTTCTCACACCTAATGCTAAAAAGCAGGCGCAGAAACTTGCTGAAATGGGCTTTGAAAACTGCCCTATCTGCGTTGCAAAAACTCAGTACAGTTTCTCTGATGACCCGACAAAACTCGGTGCTCCCTCAGGATTTACTGTTACTGTCCGCAACATCAAAATTTCAGCAGGCGCAGGCTTTATCGTTGTCCTCACAGGCGATATTATGACAATGCCGGGACTTCCCAAATCCCCCGCCGCAGAAAGAATTGACATTGACGAAAACGGCAAAATAACAGGACTTTTCTAAAAATTAAGACCTTGCTTTTCAGCAAGGTCTTTTTTAAACTATTTTAAAAATTTTGTATATCCTTTTCCGTACTGAACACAGCGTGAAACACGGCTGAGTGTAGCTGAAGAAATATCGCACTGTTCAGTAACCTGAGTGTAAGTATTCCCCTCAATTAAAAGGTTTGCCGCCTTTATTCTTTGCGCCATCTGTTCAATTTCTTTGTTTGTGCATAAATCACTGAACAAATCTTTGCAGTCTTCTGCTGTTTTAAGCGAAGAAATCAGGCTGAAAAGGTCAGAAATCATCTTTTCATCGGCTTTTTTATTAAACTTTTT
>JAFVTZ010000034.1 GCA_017502965.1 Clostridia bacterium | reverse complement strand
CAATTAGGATTTATGTAGAAATCCCGCTTTTAATTCATAACTAAATTTATAATTAATTATAACAAAGTAATTCATAGTTGTAAAGGAATATGAAGGTTTATCTGAAGAAGTAAGAATGAATTTAGCAAAAGTTTATCAAGATTCAGATAGTATTTTAAATGCATTAGAATATGGAATTAAGTTTGCTGTTAAATATTATAGTGCGATAGGTGGTTTTGTGGATTATAATGCAGCTAATACTTTCATTGATATTGTTGAGAAAAACACTCAAATTTTGGCATCTAATGAAGTATATGAAAATGTGTATGAAAAATTAGTGAATGCTCCTCTTAAATCGCGTTATACAAAATTACGAAAAAAGAATGGGTATAAGAAATAACATGGGTCAAAAAGGTGGGGTGCGTTTTTAGGTGTGTCGGGAGAGCGCTTGAATGGCATTCAAGAGGTCAAGAGTTCGATCCTCTCCGTCTCCACCACAGCATACTGAGTAATTATTTTTTTGCCCGCTTTCAGAGTGGGTGTTTTTGTTTTTATGGGGTATGCGTAGAATAGTTGAATTTTTAATAGTTTTTTGGTATATTGAAGAAAAAGTTTTTGAAAAAGTATTGACTGTAAAGTAACTTTATAGTGTATTTTAATAGCGAAAGGATGTGTAATGTATGAAAATCAATGAAGTTGAAGAGTTATTAAATACTCCAAGAGCCAATATACGCTATTATGAAAAAGAGGGATTCATAAATGTTTCGAGAAAAGAAAACGGTTATCGTAATTACACGGAAGAAGATATCGCAAGATTAAAAAAGATAATCATTTTCAGAAAATTGGGTATAGGAGGCAAACAATGAATATAGGAAAATAAAAAACTACGCAAACAGCTATAAAGTTTATGTTTTGGAATGACTTGTTTATATTGTAACTAGATTGATCTAATGCGATATGATTTGCCATCATTTATGTTAATTGTAGAGAAAAGTCATTAATTGACGACTTGAAATTTGACCTTTTAACTCTTGGTGTTATAATGAGGGTGTCGTAAATCAAGAAAATATATACGTGTATAGTTACGGTAATTACAAAAGCAGAAAATAGTTATAAGCCTTATGTTTAGGGGAAGGCGAAGTGTGTAACCACTGAGCTGGCTGAGAGTAGCAGTGTTAATGGCAGCCCATGTTACCTTTTTTTCACCAATTCCTGTACCATTATATATAAGATATATGAACAAACTTTCGTTTCCTTCAGAATTTTAAGAACATGTAGTTTATCCTATAAAATAAGTCATCTATCAGTATTAGAAAAAACTGTGGTAAAAAGATGTACAATACAGACATCAGAAGAAACATAAAAGACTTAAAATATCAGATAAAGATTTAATGAAAAGATTTCTTGAAACATGGATTTTATATCTTTCTTTTTTGTAATATTTTTCGACATTTTTTTACAAAAGGCTTGAATTTAATACACTAATTTGATATAATTTCCAAAAGTGTACTGTTTTTTTGTGGACGAGATTTTACAAACTTATGTACAGAAGTCTCGGAGCCTTTAAATTCGGTGTAAACAGCAAAATTTTTGGCTGTTACATATATAATTTTAATTCATTCATTGTTAGGAGGATAAAAATGAATCAGAAAAAAAACTCAAGCATACTCAGAAAAGTATTTGCTCTTTTAGCAGTATGCGTACTTCTCGTTTCAGCTATCGCTGTTCCCGTATCAGCGACTGAAAGCGACACAGACAAGGTGGCAGAAGCCGCTAAGGGTGTATTTATGATTATGGTTTGCGAACCTCACCCGGATGATAGACATGAGCCTCTTTTACCCGCTTTTGTAGGTTCAGGTTTCCTTATCAACGAAAATACTGTTATCACAAACTATCACGTGGTTCATCCGCAGTCAACAGGTGATCGTGAGGCTGTTAACTGGATAAACAGTCTTCAGGAAAGACACGGAAGAAACTGGGAAAGCAGACTTGAAATCCGTGTTTATTATCAGGCAGATAACTTTGTGCTTGCTACTGAAATCAGAGATGTTGCAAACTCAGGCGCAGACTACACTGCTCTTAGGCTTTCAAGCCCCATCAACGGCAGACTCAGCTTAACATTAAAGGAAGATGTAGCTAATACAGTTAAGTCTCCCGATACTGTTTATGCTCTCGGTTATCCCGGTTTGGATTCCTTTGTTGAAGACCAGGACACTGACTCTTTCAGCTTTAAGGATGTTGATATCAGAACAGGTAATGTAAATAAGCTCGCAGAAATTAACAGCGTAAAATCAATCAGCCATTCCTGTACTTCTTTCCCCGGTATGTCCGGTGGTCCCCTTGTTGATCAAAACGGTTATGTTGTTGGTGTTAACAGATTGGAAAGCTCTGACACCTTCTATGCTACTTCAATCGACCTTGTTATATCTTCACTTTATGCTATGGGCATTGAATATAATTATACCGGTGGAGAAGATGAAACTACTACAGCAGCTCCCGAAGACGAAACCACTACAGCAGCTCCCGAAGTAGTTGAAGCAGATAAGACTGCTCTTAATACAGCTCTCCTCAGCGCTAACTCAAAGACAGAAGCTGATTACACACCTGAAAGTTACGCAGCATTAAAGGCTGCTATCACAGAGGCTGAAGCTGTAAAGGCTAATGCTGAAGCAACTCAGGCGGATGTAGATGCAGCTGCTCAGAAGCTCGATGTCGCTATCAGCGCTCTTGCTGAAAAGGAAACTGCTCCCACAGGTCTCATCATCGGTATCGCAGCAGCAGTTATCGTTATCATTCTCATCATCGTTATCATCATCGCTGTTTCTAAGAAGAATAAGGCTAAGGACGACATTTATGTAGCTCCTCCCGCTGACATCCCCTTCACAGGCGTTCAGAACGGCGGCTTTAATTCAGCTCCCGCAGCTCCCGCTGTTGACTTCAAGCCCGGCGCACCCACATCCGTAGGCGCAGCAGAAACAGGCGTTCTTTCCAGCGCTTCAGAAACCACAGTTCTCAGCGCAGGCTCAAACGAAACCACAGTTCTTTCCTCTAAGCCCTATGCTACTCTTACACGTAAGAGCAATAACGAAACAGTTAAGGTTGCTTCCGAAAAGTTCGTTATCGGTAAGGAAAGAAGCAAGGTTAGCTATTGCATCGACGGTAACGGTGCAGTCAGCCGTTCACACGCTCAGATCGTTAAGAGCGGTAATTCAGTTAAGGTTATCGACCTTGGCTCAAAGAACGGTACATTTGTAAACGGCGTAAGATGTGATTCAAATGTTCCCGTAGCTGTTAAGAGTGGCGACAAGATCGTTCTTGCTGACGAAGAATTCTCAATCACTCTTTTATAATCTCAGTGAGTGAAGTCTGATAAGGCTTACTCATAGGAATATGTTATTAACACCGTAGTGGATTTTTATCCGCTACGGTGTGTAATGAAATGAGGTTTTTTATAATGAAATACGTTTCCGGATTATATACCGATGTAGGCATAAAAAAGAAAACAAATCAGGATTCGCTTTTATTACACCACGCCGAAACGAAATACGGCGAGGTTGTTTTTGCTGTAGTATGCGATGGCATGGGCGGACTTCAGAAGGGCGAGGTAGCCAGTGCTGAGCTGGTAAACCGTTTCTCACTTTGGTTCAAGCAGTCCTTCCCCGTACTTATCGCAGGCGGTGCACTCGATGCGGAAAAGCTCAGACAGGAGTGGCTTGAGATACTCCATAACTGTGATGACGACGTTTCCCGTTACGGCTCACAT
>JAFVTZ010000033.1 GCA_017502965.1 Clostridia bacterium | reverse complement strand
TATCGGAGAACTCGTTGATTATATCCAGAGTAATTCTTAAAATTCATAACGGTCTGTACTGAAAAGCACAGACCGTTTTTTTAATTAAATAAAGGGAGACAGTACAAAACTGTCTCCCTTTTTGTTATGTTTTTTACGGAACAGTACTTTCTGTTCCCCCTGACGACGGAGCAGTTGATGTTCCGCCTGAAGATGTATCAGAAGAGCCGCCCGAAGAAGCGCTGCCCGAAGAATCCGAAGAGCCGCCGTCACTGCCGGAGCCTGAAGAAGCACCGTCTGACGAGCTTTCGCCAGACCCTTCATCAGAACTTCCGTCCGAAGAATTTTCTCCTTCAGAACTGCCTGTGCTTTCATTTCCTTCTCCGTCTTCAGTATCCGAGCCGTCACTCTCAGTTCCCTCTATATCGGAATCAACAACCTCATCGCTGCTATCCTCATCAGAATCATCAGGTTTTGCAGTGGATTCATTCTTACCCGAAGATGAAGAACTGTTATTTTTATTCGAACTGCCTGACGAACTACCGCCTTTATACCAAGGATTTTTTTCAACACCGTTTTCAGCAATGTAATCATCAGGAGTTATATCGTCATAAATAAATGCGTGAATCAGTTTTGCCGCAAAATCAAGGTCATAGTAAACCACAGAGCCAAGTTTTGTGCTCGGCTGTTTCATCTGATATTCCTGCTGAGGAACTCTTGCCTGACCGAAAGTAGGAGAATTGAGCAATATATCAAATGCAAGGTCAATGATTTCAGAATAAGAAAGTGAGGTTTCACTGCAAGGAATAAGTGCCTTTGCAAGTTTAGGATATTTGGACTTTTCAATAGTCAGTGCTTTATTGAAAAGTTGCTCCATAACATAACGCTGACGGTCAGTTCTGCCGTAATCGTTATTTGTTCCCCATATATTGGCAACATATCTTATTCGGGAATAAGCAACCGCCTGAACACCGTTGAGATGCTGAACGCCCGACTGGAAAATATAGTAATCCTTAGGATTAAGTCCAAGATGTTTACAAATTTCATATATACATCCGTTTATGCTGCGCTGAGTACCGTCATACTTTTTAACCTCACTTTTGGTGAGTTCTGCCTCAATTCCGCCGACAGCATCAATAATATCAGCCATACCGTAGAAATTAACCGTTGCATACTCTGAAATATCAAGATTAAAGTTTTTATTAAGGGTCTTGATAGCAAGTTCAGGGCCGCCTTTCTGATAAGCGCTGTTTATCTTGCCGTAGGTAGTTTTTCCGTTATATGTGATAGGAGTTAAAGTATCACGCATAACCGAAATAATCTTAACCTGTTTGGTGCCCTTATTAAGGCTGAGTATCATAATACTGTCCGAAAGACCTTCAAAAGATTTCGGATTTCGGGTATCAATACCGAACAAAGCAATATTTACTATACTTTCGTCCAAAACCTCTTCAAATCCGAGGTCAATCGGGTCTTTGGTTATTTCATTATAGTTATAATCAAAGGTTGTCCTTATAACGCTGAAAAGAATTGCCACAACCAGCAAAATGGCAACACCCGAAATCATAAGACCTTTCTGCCAGCCTTTTCGCTTTGCCCACCATGCAGGAAAACCTTTTTTCTTTTTAGCATATCTTGAGCGTTTTCTGTTTTTCATACTCGAATCAGACATAATATCAATAAACTCCTCAGCGGAAGCTTTTTCTGCCGTGTCGTCTCCCTCAATATAAAACATATAATCAAAATCTTTATTATTTCCCATAAAAACTCCCGACTTCTTTGATTTTATTTTCTTTTTTATTAGTATTTACTGTTTAGCCTTCCGAATTTCAGCATACCAATCATTTTTTTGAATTGGATTCTGCTGTATATAATTCTCAGGCTTGATATCCTCATAAATAAAAGCGTGCATAACCTTTGAAGCATAATCAAGGTCATAATAAAGCACATCGCCCACATCATTTTTAGGTTGTTTCATCAGAAAACTCCGGGACGGAATACTCGCTTCTTCAAATGTGGGTTTCTGCAATAAAACATTGGTTGCAAGACCTAACATCTCTGTATAAGAAAGCGAGGTTTCGCAATAAGGTGTTAAAGCCTTTATAAGATTTATAATCTGCAGTTTTTCCATTGAAACTGCTTTGTTAAACAGCTGTTGCAAAACATAACGCTGACGGTCGGTTCTGCCGTAATCCTTTGAGATGCCATCTGCATTAGCAGTTGACCTGACAGAAGTATATCCCAGCGCCTGAATTCCGTTTACATGCTGTGTTCCTGCCTTTTTTATCTTATTTTCCTCAAAAGACAAACCCAACTGTTTACCGAAAACATCTATTGCACTGTTAACATACACCAGTTCATCTTCCGTAAATGTAATCTCAATTCCGCCTACAGCATCAACAATACTCGTAATCCCGAAAAAATTAACCGTTGCATACTCGGAAATATCAAGGTCATAAACCTGATTTATGGTCTTTATTGCAAGCTGTGGTCCGCCCGCAAAATAGGCGTGGTTCAGAATATGATACACTGTTCCGTCTTCTTTTTCAATAGGAACAAAAGAATCCCGCAAAATTGAAGTAAGTTTGATTTTACCGTCGGTTTTATTGACGCTTAGCACTATTATTGCATCTGACCTGCCCTCAAAAGAATAAGGGTCTCTTGTATCAAGTCCAAAAAGTGCAACATTTACTATATCATCACTTTTAACCTCTTCAAACCCAAGTTCCTGCGGATTACTTGTTATCTCATTGAAATTGAAATCCAGCACACTCCTTATATAAAGTGTGCCTCCGACCACAGCCGCGACTATCGACACAACAAGAACGCAGGCCACAGAAATCAAAATTATCTTAACCCTTTTTTTCTTTTTTTTCGGTTTCAAATCATTCCAAGAACTGTTTTGCAATAAATTTTCTTGAAAATTATCCTGATTTTTCATTTTTTCACCTTAGGGTAGAGTGAATAATCCGAACTCCGTTTTGAAAAGGCGGATTTCAGCTCTACATTTGTTAAAATACTCGTTAATCCGTCAGGATTAACTGCGTTTTGTGCCTCGTCTTCACAAAAATCCGCTCTTTTTTAAAATCTTCGACCTCAAAGAGAGAAGATTTTGAGGGATTTTTATTCAATACAGGCGCAGTAAGGCTGACGCCTTACAAGAATGGATTGGGTAAAAAGCGCCGAAATAAGCCACTTTGAGGCGGGTTCGGATTATTC
>JAFVTZ010000032.1 GCA_017502965.1 Clostridia bacterium | reverse complement strand
ATATTGTCTTTACCCGCCGATATTGCAACATATCTCGGGCGGACAGCCTTTAAAAGTTCGTCGCAGTTCGAGGTACTGCTGCCGTGATGCCCTGCTTTGAAAACATCGCATTTAAGGTTAAGTCCTTCTGAAAGCAGTTGTTTTTCAGCCTTTTTCTCAGCGTCTCCCGTGAAAAGAAATTTCACACCATGAGTTTCTGCGACAAGCATTATTGAGCGGTTGTTTTCATCGCTCATTTCACCAAAGGCCGCTAAAACTGTCAGTTCAAAATCGCCTATTTCAAAGTTCATTCCCTGCTTTGCGTTATAAACTCCGCCGCCTGAGGCTGTAACCTTATTTATGGCGAGTTGAGCCGTACCAAGTTCTTCGCTCTCGGTAGAAAGTTCGGGCAAAACCACATTCGAAACTTTAAAATTTTCAATTATACTTGAAACTCCGCCTGTATGGTCATCATGAAGATGGGAAAGAAGCAGAACATCAATGGTTTTAATTCCAAGACTCTGAAGTTCGCTGCAAAGTTCTGGCGCACTGTCAGGAGTGCCGGTATCAATAAGTGCCGTATAACCGTTACTGAAAACCAAAGCCGCATCTCCCTGACCAACATCCAGAAACCTGACAAAATCAGCATCCGTTTCGGATTTTGCACCCTGATTTAAAATATTATTCTGAACTAACGATACAATCAGCGATACAAGGCAAACAGTGAGCGCCAGAAAAGCCGAAAGCATCTGCTTTTTAGAAATTTTAAATCTTCTGCGTGCCATTATTCTTCACCCGAGGAAGATGCCTCCATCTCCATCAACTGATCCATAGTTATAAGCACCTTACGGGGTTTAGATCCTTCGTAAGGACCTACTACGCCGCGCTGTTCCATTTCGTCAACAATGCGCGCGGCTCTCGCATATCCGAGTTTAAGTTTTCTCTGCAAAAGGGATGTGGAAGCCATTCCGTTCTCCACAACAACCTTTATAGCCTCTTTTATCATCGGGTCATCAGAAGGACCGTCCTCAGGAAGACCTGTTTTCTGCTCTTTCTCCATAGCCGCCTGACGTTCGATTTCAACCATAACATTATCGTCATAATCGGCAGTTCTGTCACCCTTGATATAATCAACTACAGATTCAACCTCTTCATCGCTGACAAAACAACCCTGTATTCTGCTGGGCTTGGGTGCTCCTGCAAATTTAAAGAGCATATCGCCTCTGCCGAGGAGTTTTTCTGCTCCTGCATTGTCAAGAATTGTTCGGCTGTCAACTTGAGAAGAAACCGCAAATGCAATACGGGTAGGAATATTGGCTTTAATAACACCCGTAACAACATCTACAGACGGACGCTGTGTAGCAACTATAAGATGCATACCTGCCGCTCTTGCTTTTGCTGCAATTCGGTTTATGGAATCTTCAACCTCATTCGGTGCAGTCATCATAAGGTCAGCAAGCTCGTCTATAATAATTACAATGTGCGGCATTTTGGTGATTTCGGGGTCATCAAGAGTTGCAACAAAATTATTGTAACCCTCAATATTACGAACACCCCTGTCAGCAAACATTGCATAACGTTTTTCCATTTCGCTTACAGCCCAGCCGAGCGCACCTGAAGCCTTTCTCGGGTCTGTAACAACAGGGACCAGCAGGTGAGGAATTCCGTTATAAATTCCAAGTTCAACCACTTTCGGGTCTATCATCAGAAGTTTAACCTCTTCGGGTGTTGCCTTATAAAGAATACTCATAATAATCGAGTTTATACAAACCGATTTACCTGAACCTGTGGCACCTGCAATAAGTCCGTGAGGCATTTTTGCAAGGTCTGTTACAACTGCATTTCCGCCGATATCTCTGCCGAGGGCTACTGTAAGTTTGCTCTTTGCCGCTGTAAACTCGGGAGATTCGAATATACCTCTTACACCTACAACATCACTCGACTTGTTAGGAACTTCTATACCTACAGCCGCTTTATTGGGAATTGGTGCTTCTATGCGGACACCTGCAGTAGCAAGGTTAAGCGCAATATCATCTGCAAGGTTAGTGATTTTACTGATTTTAACACCTGCCGACGGCTGCAGTTCATAGCGGGTAACTGTAGGCCCGCGGCTTATATTTACAATTCTTGTTTCAACACCGAAACTTCTCAGCGTATCAACAAGGTGCTCAGCGGTGAGTTCTGTTCCTGCCGCTACTGCAGTTGATTCTGGTGCCTTGAGAAGCGAAAGCGGCGGGAAAACATAACCGTTATCGTTGGATGCTTCAAGTTCATCGTTAAGGTCTTCGGTAAACTTTTTGGTTTCTGCTTTTACGTCTATCTTTTCTTCCTCTTCAACAGTTTCGCTAACAACAGTATTCACTTTAGAAACATTTTCTTTAGCGGCAGTTTTAAGCGCGTTATCTATCTGCACTTTATCTTCTACACCCTCAGGCTCTTCGGTTATATCCTCACCGTAATAAGCGCTGACAACTTTTTTCTGACGCTCATTAAGGTCAGATTTCACCCTTTTTGGCTTTTGAGGAATATCGTCATCTATCTCAACATCAACATCGAAACCTTTTATAACTTTCAGTCTTTTGCCACCTGATTCGTTTTCTCTTTCAATTCTTGTCTGATAAGCAATTTCTGCCTGCTCAGATATAGTTTTCACAGGTCTGCTGACAGCACTGAAAAGGGCTAACAAAGTTGTGCCCGTTATTATCATAAAGAATACAAAAATCAGCAGTATTATAGTTATTGCAGCTCCCGTTTTTCCAAAAGCAAGATAAAGCGGCTGTCCTATAAGCGCGCCTAAAAATCCACCGCTTTTAAGCTGTGCTCCACGGGTATATGCGCTTGCAAGATGCTTTGCAAACGAAAGTGCAGAATCGTGTTTTGAAAAAATATCCACAGCCGCACTCACAAATACTACCAAAAGGCTCGATTCAATTACCTTAGCGGTTATCGAGCCGTTTATTCTATCCATAGCAAACATTACGGCAACGAACCCCACCAAAAAGGGATAGAAATATGCCGTAACGCCGAAAATTCCAAATATAAAATCATGTAGCCAGGTCCATACATTCTGACCTTTTATAAACACTATACAAAGAAAGAATATTGCAACCGCAAACCAGATAACCGAAAGCAACTGCCTTCTGGCTACGCTGTTTTCAGTTCTTCTTGAGGTATTAGCGGTGCTTTTGGCTTTCGATGTGCTTCCTTTCTTTCTTGTTGCCATTTTATTATCTCCTTAAATCTTCTGCTATCTGTTTTTTAAGTTCTTCCAACGAATTAAACTTCTTTTCATCTCTTAAAAATTCAAGCGGTGTTATTTTCAGTTCTTTTCCGTAAAGGTCACCGCTGAAATCTTTTATAAATGTTTCGCTGATAACATAGTCGGTCTTGAAAGTGGGTCTTGTGCCTATATCGGTAATTCCGCAATATTCCTTACCGTCTATATTT
Organism: Clostridia bacterium; assembly: GCA_017502965.1. Taxonomy (GTDB): domain Bacteria; phylum Bacillota; class Clostridia; order Oscillospirales; family Acutalibacteraceae; genus UBA737. The sequence continues at coordinate 20,543 of JAFVTZ010000032.1, read as the reverse complement.
ATCTTGGTTTTATAAACTCCGAATTTGAGTTTTACAAGATTTTCGGGATATCTTTGATTAACTGTGGGAAAACCGATAGTTCTGCCCCTTTTATCACCCTGCATTACCTTTGCAGTAAAAGAAAAAGGTTCATATAAAATTTCGTTTGCCGCCTTTACTTCACCGTTTCTCAACATTTCTCTGATCCTTGTAGAAGAAACTATTTCACCCTTATAAGTCACAGGCTCTGCGCATATAAGTTTTATACCTTTTTCCTCACAGTAATGTTTCAGTAGAGCAGTATCTCCCTCAGCGCCTTTTCCGAAGCGGTTATTAAATCCGCAGGAAAATACCGAGGGTGTGAATTTTTCGCATAGCATATCCAAAAAATCCACCGCAGATATATCCTTTACCGCTTCGAAACTGAGAGAAACTATCTCATCAATGCCAATTTCTTTTAAAATACGGCATTTATCCTCATTTGTTATTATAAGTTCGCTGTTTTTAGGCGGTCGTGAGAATGTTACGGCTATTTTGCGGCAATCATCCGGTAACGAAAGTACCGCCTGATGCCCTTTATGAACGCCGTCAAACGTGCCTAAAGCCAGAGCGTTTTTCATAATTTATCACTCCGGATAGTTTATAATACACTTGATATTTATTTGCTTTTTTTCATCATCGGCAACACCGATACCTAAAAGCCGACCTTTGTTTTTAACCCTTAAAAGAGTGCCGTCAGAAAAACAGAACGACTGCAAGCGGTCATATCCTAACTGACCGCCGTTGCAAAAACGGGTTGCCTGTTTATCGGTAATATTTATTTCGGGCAGATGTAAAACCGCCTGCTCTTCACTCAAAATAAATTCAGAAATATCACCGTTTTGTATATCTTCAAGTGATACACAATCAGAAATAGAAAATCCCGAAGCCGCTGTTCTGCAAAGTTGTGTGAGAGTTGCACCGCAACCGAGATATTCACCTATATCGCGGGCAAGCGACCTTATATATGTTCCCTTGGAAACATGGACATCTATTTTAAAGGTGTTCTCTTTTTCATCAAAAGAAAGCAGATTGTTTTCAAAAACCTCAATTTTTCTCGGCTCTATTTCAAAACTTTTGCCCTCTCTTGCGAGTTTATAAAGCCTGACACCGTCTTTTTTCAAAGCACTGTACATAGGCGGAATCTGTTCCAAAACACCCATAAAAACCGAAATTGCTTTCTCAATATCAGTTTTTTTAACCTTTACCTCTCTTTCGAATATAACATTACCTGTTATATCGTCAGAATCGGTAGTAACCCCGAGTTTTATCTCGGCGGTATATCTTTTATCCGCATCAAGCATAAGAGAGGACAGCGAAGTTGCCCTGCCAAGCAGTATCGGCAAGACACCTGTTGCCATAGGGTCAAGGGTTCCTGTATGCCCTACCCTCTTTTCATTAGCGGCTCTTTTTATTGCAGAAACCGCCGAAAAAGAGGTTATACCCTGCGGTTTATTCAGCAGTATCAGACCCTGCATAACTCTCCTCCAAGGCTTTTTTAACGGCATCAAGTGCCATAGATTTTACTTCTTCCAATGAACCCTTAAGGCTTGCTCCTGCAGCACCTTTATGGCCGCCGCCGCCAAGTGTTTTACAGATAGCACTTGCATCCAGCGGGGGAAATGTGCGCAAAGACACTTTGAATTCATCATCACCTGTTTGTTTTACGGTGACGCCTGCTTTTATTCCCTCAATACTTCTTGATATAACTGCAATACCTTCAAGTTCTGTACCGCTGCAACCGGTTATTTCCTGCATTTTAGCAGTAACAGGTAACAGCATACACTTATCCTCAAAATGAAACTCAGCCGCATCAAGCACCATCTTTTCAAGTTGTAAAAGTCTTTTGGACTTTGTATCAAACATAAGACGGTTGATTTCTGCCGCGTCTATATTATAACTGTAAAGTTCGGCGGCAATGTTATGGGTTTTGGCAGTAACATTGGAATACTTAAAGCAACCCGTATCTGTAGCAAGACCCGTATAAATCGCTTTTGCAGTAACATCATTTATATTGACCTTCATCTGCACGATAAGTTCATAAACAGACTCAGCCGTAGCAGCAGCACAGTCATCAAGATAAAGATTTTTTGCAAATCTTGTGTTGGAAATATGATGGTCTATGCACAAATCTATCTCTGTGCCGAATTCTTCCTGCAAAGCGCCGAGAAGTCTTACATCGGCAACATCAACCGCCACAACTGTAGCATTTTCACGCGAAACATGGTCTGTAGGTCTTGCAAAATAATCGTATTTTGAGGGTACTACCTCAGGACAAAGCACACAGGCTACCTTCCCGATTTCATTCAGTGCATAATAAAGCGCATAAGCAGAACCCAGAGTATCCCCGTCAGGAGAAGCATGGGTCAGGATAATATAATTATTATGCTTTTTCAGATATCTTGCAAGCTGTCTTAAACTCAGATTCCTACAGCCGATTTTTTTATAATTCTTCATCAGCATTATCCTCATTTTGCGGTTTGAAAGACTCGATAATTCTTGAAATATTAGCACTCTGCTCTATAGAATCATCGGCAACAAACCTCAGTTCGGGCACCTTTCTGAGTTTGAGGCGCCCGCCGAGTTCACGGCGGAGATACCCCGAAGCCCCTTTTAATGCCTTAACAGAATTAACGGTGGCTTCATAACCCTCAATAGCGCTGACATAAACGGTAGCATAAGATAAATCCCCCGAAACATCAACCTTTACTATACTCAGAAGTTTGCTGACTCTTGGGTCTTTGACCTCACGCAGCAACTCAGAAAGTGTTATTTTAATGTCTGAAGTGATACGGTTTATTTTAAATCCCGCCATCAGTCTCTGTACTCCTCCATTATGAAGGCTTCAAGAATGTCGCCCTCTTTGATATCGGCAAACTTTTCAAGACCTATACCGCACTCGTAACCTTGTGCTACCTCTTTAACATCATCTTTAAAACGACGCAAAGAATCGATCTTGTCTTCATATATAACAATGCCCTCACGAACAACTCGTATCTGACAGGCACGGGTTATCTTGCCGTTTGTTACATAACTTCCTGCAATAGTACCAACGCTTGAAATTTTGAATACATTACGAACTTCAGCTGTACCCATCTGATTCTCACGGTATTTAGGAGCAAGCATACCCTTCATAGCCGCCTGAATTTCTTCGATACAGTCATAAATTACGCGGTACATACGCATATCGACACCGTCTCTTTCAGCCGCAGCCTGAGCCACCGCATCGGGACGGACATTAAATCCAACGATGATAGCGCCCGAAGTCTGAGCCAACATAACATCAGACTCATTTACAGCGCCCACACCGCCGTGGATAACATTAACGCGAACCTCTTCATTTGAAAGTTTAACAAGGTTTTCACGTACAGCCTCAACACTACCCTGAACATCTGCTTTAACGACAATGTTGAGTTCTTTGAGTTCGCCCTCGCTAAGACTTTCAAACAGATTATCAAGAGTGACTTTCTGTTTAGCGTTGAATATTTCTTCCTTAGCCTTCTGCTTTCTCTGTTCAACAAGCTGACGGGCAAGTCTTTCATCAGAAACAGCATCGAAAATATCGCCTGCATTAGGTGTTTCTGCAAGACCTGTAATCTCAACAGGAACAGAAGGACCTGCAACCTTTACCTCTTTGCCGTTTTCGTTGGTCATAACGCGAACACGGCCAACAGATGTTCCTGCAACTATGATATCGCCGAAATTGAGTGTTCCGTTCTGAACAAGAAGGGATGCCACAGGACCGCGGCCTTTATCAAGACGGGCTTCGATAACAATACCTTTAGCGCGTCTGTCAGGGTTAGCCTTGAGTTCCATCATTTCTGCAACAAGCAGAATGTTTTCAAGCAGATTATCAATACCCATATGGGTTTTAGCTGATACGGGAACACAGATAATATCACCGCCCCATTCTTCAGGAACGAGTTCATGCTCGGTGAGCTGCTGCATAATACGGTCAGGATTAGCCTCAGGTTTATCCATCTTGTTGATAGCAACAATAATCTGCACTTTAGCGGCTTTTGCGTGGTTTATAGCCTCAATAGTCTGGGGCATAATACCGTCATCAGCAGCAACAACGAGAACTGCAATATCTGTAGCCATAGCGCCTCTCTGACGCATAGAAGTAAATGCTGCGTGACCGGGGGTGTCAAGGAAAGTAATATCGTTTCCGTTGCAGTTTACTCTGTAAGCACCGATATGCTGAGTAATACCGCCTGCCTCTGTATCGGTTACAGCAGTGTTTCTGATAGCATCAAGAAGTGAAGTTTTACCGTGGTCAACGTGACCCATAACAACAACAACAGGGCTTCTGGGCTTCAGGTTATCAGCATTATCCTCTGTGTCGTCCATAATCTTTTCTTCTATTGTTACAACAACTGCTCTCTGGATTTTTGCACCCATTTCGGTAACAACTATTTCAGCGGTATCGTAATCGATAACCTGATTTACAGTAGCCATCATACCGAGTTTGAAAAGTTCTTTTATAACCTCTGCAGCAGTTTTCTTTAGAGCGGCTGCAAGTTCACCTACAGTGATTTCATCGCCGACAGTAACCGTAATAGGAGTCTTTTTAATGCGCTCCAACTGTATTCTGCGCATCTTATCAGCCTCGGTTTCACGCTTTGCTCCCTGCGGACGGCGATAATCCTGAGATTTCTGCTTAATCTTCTGCTTTCTCGAATAGTTATCCTTCATCGAGTTTGCAGGAGCAATTGTCTCGTATTTTTCATTGTATTTATCAATATTTACATTGGAAGTTCTTGTATCGATATGGCGGATTTCAGCAGGTCCGCGGTTAGGAGCAGCACCGGGCTTTTTATCCTTTTTCTGAGAGGTGAAAGGTTTGGGGTCGGAAGGCTTATGCTCTTTAACCTCAGGTTTCTTTTCCTCTTTCTTCTCTTGTGTTTCAGGCTTTTTCTTAGTCTCAGCAGGTTTTTCTGCCTTTTCGGGCTTCTTCTCTGCCTTAACCTCTTTCTTTTCCTCGGTTTTTACTGCAGGCTTTTCTTCTTTCTTTTCTTCTGCTTTCTTAGCAGGTTTTTCTGCAGGTTTAGCGGGTTTCTTCTCAGCTTTGGGCTCTGCCTTTTTCTCTGCGGGCTTTTCGCCGTTCTGAGCAGCAGCGGCTGCCTGCAACTGAGCAAGAATTGCAGCCTGCTCAGCGAGTTTTTTATTCTTTTCTTCTTCTCTTGCCTTTTTAGCTTTTTCGCGTGATTCTGCACCTGTAGCAAAATATTCGTCAAAATTCTTGACCTCATTGTCAGCCGAAAGGCGTAAGAATACAAGACCTATTTCATCCTCATTCAAAGCCGCTCCCGACTTTTTCTCAACACCTGTAAGTTCGGTTACAATATTTATAAGGTCCTTGGATTTCATATTAAAATCTTTGGCAAGATCGCTTATTTTATATTTATTCGTCATTAGCATTTCCTCCTACAAAATTCAGACATATCGCTTCGGCAAAACCTTTGTCGTTTACCGAGATTACACCGCATTTACGGCCTACCGCATTTGAAAGTGTAAATATATCCACACCTTTTGGCGTTATAAGTTTTACCCCTGATTTCTGGGAAAAGAATGTGGCTTCTTTAAGGGTTTTAGGCGAGATATCTTCGGCTGTTACTACCAGAAAAGACTTATTTTCTTTAAGTGCCTGAATACAGGTATCAAGTCCGAAACTGAGTTTACCCGCCTTTGCCGCAAATCCCAACAGGGTCAGAATTTTACTGTTCAATACTATCAAGTTCCATTCCAAGTTTATCGTAAATCTGACCGTCTACAGCGGTCTGAAAAGCACGGGAAAGCGCATTGCTTTTACGTATTTTTTCGAGGCATTCCTTATTCTTGCAGACATAAGCGCCTCTGCCGTTAAGTTTTCCCGTAAAATCCAGAGCAATTTCGCCGTCCACGGTTTTAACTATCCTTATAAGTTCCTTTTTAGGCTTCATTTCGCGGCATCCCGTACACATACGCATAGGTATTTTTTTAGTTGTCATTGCCGAAACTCTCCTTTCAAAACGGAAATATCAGATTATTCTCCGAAAAATCCGCTTTCAGGATGAATATCTATCTTCCAGCCAGTGAGTTTTGCAGCCAATCGAACATTCTGACCTTTGTTACCGATAGCCAGAGAAAGTTGTGACTCAGGAACACTTGCTTTGCAGGACTTGGGCTCTTCTGTACTGATTATCTCAACAGAAACAACCTTTGCAGGTGAAAGTGCTTCCGAAACAAACTCTACGGGGTCTTCGCTGTATTTAACTATATCTATCTTCTCGCCTGCGAGTTCTTCAACTATCTTGTTAACACGCGCACCCTTAGGTCCGATACAAGCACCAACCGCATCAATTTCAGGGTCGGGTGACCATACTGCAATTTTAGTTCTTGAACCTGCCTGACGGGAAACCGACTTGATTTCAATAGTGCCGTCAAAAATTTCGGGAACTTCGGTTTCAAAAAGTCTTCTGACAAGTCCCGGATGTGTACGCGAAAGCATAATTTTAGCTCCGCGGTCACTCTCTTTAACATCCACAACATAAACCTTTATATGGTCGCCTTCGTTTATGATTTCGTCAGGAACCTGCTCCATTTTGGGAAGTGTTGCCTCGTTGTGACCGATAGTGAGTATTGCATTACCGGTTTTGGGGTCTATTTTCTGAACAAGTGCAGTCACAAGTTCACGGTTGTGGCTCTGGAACTCTGCCAATGCCTGACCTCTTTCAGCCTCACGCACACCCTGACGGAAATTATTTTTGGAATTCTGCGCTACAACTCTTCCGAATTTCTTGGGGTCAAGTTTTATATCAACAAATCCCTGCTCTATAGAATTCGGGTCTATTGCAGCAGCATCCTCTTTTGAAATCTCGGTGAAGAAATCCTCAACCTCATCAACAACAGTTTTTCTTGCTGTAACCGAGAAAACCTTGTTCTCAGGGTCAATAACACAGGAAACGATATCATTTCCGCCGTAATCCTTACGTGCGGCAACAACTATTGCCTCTGATATCTTTTCAGCGATAAACTGCTGAGGGATTCCTCTTTCTTCTTCCATAAGTCTTAATGCTTCAAAAAATTCCGAATTATCCTGAAGCGCCTTTGCTGTTTTCTTTTGTCTTGCCATTTTTCTTAATTCCTCCCATTATATACACTAAAAATCACATAGATTTGCTTTTGAAATATCTTTAAAGCCGAATTCAAAATCCGAACCTTCCGATTCTATTACAATTTTTTCGCCTGCGCTTTTTAAAACACCGATAAATTCTTTTTTACCGTCAACTGCTTTATAAAGCCTGATTTTAACCGTTTCACCGAGCATTTGCTCAAAATGCTGAGGTCTTGTCAGTTCCCTTTCAATTCCGGGAGAACAAACCTCTAAATAATAAGGCACATCTATAGGGTCTGCCTCATCAATAATCGGGTCGATAGCGTGGGAAACATTAGTGCAGTCGTCTATACTTACACCCTCGTCCTTATCGATAAAAACTCTCAGGTACCACGAAGCGCCTTCTTTAAGGAAACGCACATCCCAGAGGCTTACACCCTCTGCCTCAACTGTTGTCCGAATAAGTTCAAAAACCTTTTCAGCGGTATTTGCCATTGTTTCATCTCCTGTCGCAAAACAAAAGTGAGCGGGTTTCCCCACTCACCTTTCTTAAAACTTACTGTGATTAGTATACTACAAAAGTAAAATAAAATCAAGTGTTTTTTAAAATTATTCCTCAGAAGATATATCTTCGGGTAAACTTTCTTCACCCTCATAGGAGTTTATATAAATAATTACCTTGATATCTGTGCTGACAGATGTGCCATATTCAGGTTCCTGATCAACTATTGTTGCCGGCTCACGGTCGGCATCGTATTTTTCCTTAACAATAATATTATCATAAAGGAAGCCCTGTTTCAAAAGTTCAAGTTTAGCATCGGTTTCACTCTGACCTATAACATTAGCGATTTTAACCTCGCTGTTACCGAGGCTTATGGTGAGTTCGATTTTAGTATCCCTTTCAACTGCATTGTTGGGAGCTATCGACTGAGCACAGACTGTACCCTTAGGATACTGACTTGAAAAGCTCTTGTCAACAATAACAAACTCAAACATTTCATACTGGTCTTCTTCGATAATTTCAGCGTAATACTTGCCCTTAAGGTCGGGTACAGAGTAAAGCTTTGCGGTAACCTCAGCGCCGCTCTCAACATCACCTATCTTATCAACAACAGGTGCTTCGACTGATGCCTGCTGACTTGATGAAGAATCGCCTTTTCCGAAAACATCTTCTCTGAAAACAGTAAAGAGCAAGACAACTGCTATAATTAAAAATACGCTTGCTGTGCAAACAGCAGAAATAACTGCATACTTTGCAGAACCGCTTTTTTCCTTTTTGGCTTTTTTCTCATTATTCGCAGGCACCTGACTTTTTGCCTTTACAGGTGCAGGTTCTGCAATTTCACCGTAAACCAATTCATTTTTAAAGGTTTCCATATTCTTAGTGCGTTTCTGAGGTAAAGGTTGCAAACCGTTTGCCAATGCCGCCAATACATGACGGGGCAATTCTTCGGCAAATTTTGCAGGAATAGCCATCGCACCGTTATCAAGTCTTGCAAGAGCATTAGGCGGCTCGTTTCCGATAAGCACTCTGAACAATGTTGCGGCAAAACCGTAAACATCGGTATATGTATCATCATGCATATCAGCCATATTATACTGCTCTGCTGCGGCATAACCCGAATACAGACAGGTTTCAAGCTCGCTGTTTTCCATACGGAGTTTCTTTATTGAATAATCCGCAATTCTTAAAGTTCCGTCTCTGCAGACAATTATAGTCTTAGTGGAAATTCCTCTGTGGATTATTCCTTTTTCATTCATACCGCTGACGGTATCTATAAGCGGTAAAAGCAAAGCTCTTGCCTGCTCCCATTTAAGAGTTCCGCCATTTTTCTCAAGAAACTGCTCTAAAGTTATACCCGAAACATTTTTCATAACAGAATAGATAGTTCCGTTTTCCTCAAAAATATCGGTTACGGGAATGAGTGCGGGAAGTTCAGAGCCCATAATAGTGCGGTTTATTTCATTGAACTCCAAAAGTCCCTCATTAAATGTATATTCGCCACCCTCTACCATAGAAACGGTTTTATCGGGATTTCTGTGAGCGAATCCTATGGGGAAATATTCCTTTATTTTTACAATAGCATCACTGCCGTTATCCCAGCCGATATAGGTGATACCCTCACCGTCCACAGCGGTAGTTTTTCCGACAAGATATCTGTTGTTAATAACAAATTTTGCAGGCAGGCAGTTTTCAGGATTAGGGCTTGAAGAATCGTATCCGCAAATGGGACACACCTTTTCTCCGCCGTTATCATTCATACAGCCCAGACAAAGCCTTTCGGTATTAAGCATATAAAACCTCCGGATAACCATAATATTACCATTATATTATACTACATTGTTTATTATTTTTCAACCCCATTAAAAAACAGCCGTATAAAACGGCTGTAATGTATATTTTTTTAGTATTTGCGCCAGACCATTTTATTGACAACGCCTGTATAACTCTGGATAAGTTTTACAACCTTTGTTGAAACATTTTCCTCAATATAATCGGGAACGGGAATACCATAGTCGCCGTTCTGATTTGCAAGGATCGCTGTATCCACAGCCTGCAAAAGGCTGGTTTCATCAATACCTGCAAGTACAAAGCAAGCTTTGTCAAGTGCTTCAGGGCGCTCAGTTGAAGTTCTGATGCAAACTGCAGGGAAAGGCTTTCCGATACTTGTGAAGAAACTGCTTTCTTCCGGCAAGGTTCCGCTGTCAGACACAACTGCAAAAGCATTCATCTGCAAACAGTTATAATCATGGAAACCTAAAGGTTCATGCTGAATAACCCTTTTGTCAAGCACAAATCCGCTTTCACTGAGTCTCTTTTTAGAACGCGGATGGCAGGAATAAAGTATAGGCATATCATATTTTTCAGCCATTTTATTGATAGCATTAAAGAGGGATAAAAAGTTCTTTTCTGTATCGATATTTTCCTCTCTGTGAGCAGAAAGCAAAATATACTTACCTTTTTCGAGGCCGAGTTTAGAATGGATATCACTCTTTTCGATATCGTCAAGATTATTATGCAATACCTCTGCCATAGGCGAGCCTGTTACATAAACCCTCTCTTTGGGCAGACCGCATTCGTGAAGATATTTTCTTGCGTGTTCAGAGTAGGCAAGATTCACATCGCTGATTATATCAACAATTCTTCTGTTGGTCTCCTCAGGTAAACACTCATCCTTACAGCGGTTTCCTGCTTCCATATGGAAAATCGGGATGTGAAGTCTTTTTGCGGCGATGGCTGAAAGGCAAGAGTTGGTATCCCCCAAAATCAGCAACGCATCAGGATTTATCTGTGACATAAGTTTATAAGAACAGTTGATTATATTTCCCACTGTTGCACCAAGGTCATCACCCACAGCATCCATATAAACCTCAGGGTCACTGAGCTTTAAGTCCTTAAAGAAAACACCGTTGAGGTTATAGTCATAATTCTGACCTGTGTGTGCCAGCACACAGTCAAAATACTCCCTGCACTTATTTATAACAGCGGCAAGTCTTATAATTTCAGGGCGGGTGCCCACAATTATAAGCAGTTTCAGTTTGCCGTTATTTTTGAATTTTATATCACTGTAATCAGTTCTTATATTCATAAATTACACTTCCTCAAAAAATGTATCGGGTTTATTCGGGTCAAAACTCTCATTAGCCCACATAACTGTAACTAAATTTTCGGTATCGCTGAGGTTTATTATATTATGAGTGTAACCAGGTAGCATATGCACTGCCTCAATCTTATCTCCCGAAACCTCAAATCTCAAAACCTCATCAGAGCCGATTCTTCGCTGCTCTATAAGACCTTTACCTGAAACAACGATAAAAAATTCCCACTTGGTGTTATGCCAATGCTGACCTTTTGTTATCCCGGGTTTTGAAATATTAACCGAAAACTGACCGCACTTTTCTGTTTTCAAAAGTTCAGTAAAAGAGCCTCTGGCGTCAACATTCATTTTAAGAGGGAAAGAGGCTTTTTCCTTTGGCAAATAGGAAAGATATGTTGAATAAAGTTTTTTAGCAAAACTGCCGCACGGTATTTCGGGCATTAAAAGGGTTTCAGGCTGATTTTTGAAAGAATAAATCAAATCAACAATTTCACCTAAGGTTATTTTATGCTCCACAGGTACTTTGCAATAATCACCGTCAACAGTATGTTCGCCTTTTAAAGCATTTATCAGTTCATCAACCACATCATCGATATAAACAAGGGTCATATTAACACTCGGGTCATTTACCTTGATGGGCAAATCGTTTGCAATATTATTGCAAAATGTTGCAACCGCGCTGTTATAATTCGGTCTGCACCATTTACCGAAAACATTCGGCAGGCGGTAAACCAAAACCGAAGCCCCGGTTTGTTCAGAATATTCAAACATAAGGTCTTCCCCTGCTTTTTTTGAAAGCCCGTAAGGATTAGAGAGAGACGCCTGAATAGATGAAGATATCATAACAGGGCAGGTATTATTATGTTTTTTAAGATTTTCAAGCAATTCCGATGTGAAACCAAAATTACCTTCCATAAACTCCTCAGTATTCTGAGGACGGTTTACTCCCGCTAAATGAAAAACAAAATCGCACTCTTTACAGTAAGTATCAAGTAAACTGCTGTCAGTATTAATATCGTATTCGAAAACGGTTATATCACTGTCAACACCGCGTGTTTTATCCTTGCCGTCTGCAATATTATAAAGTGCAGCACAAAGATTTTTACCCACAAAACCGTGAGCACCTGTTACGAGAATTTTCACTCTAATTACTCCTTAAAATTAAAATCAAGTCCTACAAAATTCAGTGCTTGTTTTAAATCGCTGATATTTTCGGTAGTCATTTGCTTCAGATGTTGCTGATGGGTTTTAATTTTGCCTTTATCAAACAAAAGTGTTTCAAACACACGGTAAATCCACATAAATGGCAGTAAAACCGGAACTTTTTTCAAAACCGGATACTTATCGCACATAGGTTTATATGGCAAAAATACCAACTGCCAAAATTTCCTTCTTCTTACCGCTTTTGAACTGCCGACACTGTTAGAAGTTTTAACCGCCATCGCCAGCGAATATTTCTCGCTGTTACCGTATAAGTTGCTGTTTAAAATAGTTTCGGCGATAAACTCAGTCTTTATATCCTCGGTTTTCCCCTCAAACCATACAGCAAGAGTTGATAAAATATTCACATAAAACTCATACAACTGCAAAGCTGTAAGCTCGGTTTTTATGTATTCTTCATCCAGATTGGGATGGCTGTTTCGGAACACCCACAAATCAGCAAAATGGCGGATACCTATTCCCGCTTCCCTGTAATGCTTGGCAAAGTGGGTGAAAGTATATATCATCTGGTCTTCATCCGACATATAATACTTGCCGTCTGCCCCGAGTTTTGCAAGGCGCCAACCGTCACCGTAATAAGCATAATAATCCTTATTATAGGAAGGTATGAGCCGTTTATGCAGTTCGATATTCACATTCGACTTTCTCCATACAAACTCATGGTCGCTTTCTACTTTAAGGTCATAACCGAGGGTCAGCATAATAGGTGCAATTTTTCCGTGTTCCTCGGTTTTGATAAGTATATCAGCATCGCTCATAGCGCGCATTTCGGGTTTAGGATACATTGATTTCAGGATAGTACCTTTGAGAGTGATATAAGCAATGCCGTTTTCATCAAATGCTTTTAGAACATTAGCTATTTCGTGCATTTGTTTTTCATTGTATGCAATATTGGTACAGGTGTTAAAAAACATCTGTTGCATCCAGGGATTTGCCGAATCCACACCGCAGTTTATTGCGCCGTAATAAATCATCGGAATAACCGAATGGCGTTTTGCAATATTGAAAGCCGTTTCCACATCAAAACTGTCAGAAAGGCTTAATTTTTCACCCGTTAATGCGCTTTTGACTAATTTTATAATATCGCTGTGCAGAGTATTCATTTATTTACCGCTTTCCTTCCAAGCCTTTATCTCATCTCGAATATATTGCAAACTGAGGAGTTTCTCTTTAACCTGCTCAACATTAAGAAGTTCGGTATTATTAGAGTTGAACTCGGTCAGCACATTACGCTTGACATCACCGTCTTTAGTATATTTATCGTAATTAAGGTCACGCTTATCGCAAGGCACACGGTAAAAATCGCCCATATCCTCTGCATTTGCACATTCCTCATTTGTCAGCAAAGTTTCATAGAGTTTTTCGCCGTGGCGGATACCTATAACTTTAATTTCTGTTTCAGGATTGAATAATTCTGTAACCGCTTTTGCAAGAGTTTCTATTGTGCAGGCAGGGGCTTTCTGAACAAGAATGTCACCCGAAACTCCGTTTTCAAAAGCAAACAGCACAAGGTCTACCGCCTCATCAAGACTCATAATAAAACGGGTCATAGAAGGCTCGGTTATTGTAATAGGACTTCCCTGCTTTATCTGATCAATCCAAAGCGGAATAACACTGCCTCTTGAGCACATAACATTACCGTAACGTGTGCAACAAATCTTGGTTTTATCAGGAGATACAGTTCTTGATTTTGCAACCGAAACTCTCTCCTCAAGAGCCTTTGAAATACCCATTGCATTTACGGGATATGCCGCCTTATCGGTTGAAAGGCAGATAACAGACTTAACTCCCGCCTCAATAGCGGCAGTTAAAACATTATCAGTTCCTATAACATTTGTTCTGACGGCTTCCATAGGGAAAAATTCACAGGAAGGCACCTGCTTTAAAGCGGCGGCGTGGAAAATATAATCCACTCCGTACATAGCATTTCTCACGCTCTCAAGGTCTCGCACATCACCGATAAAGAACTTAATTTTTCCTGCAACATCGGGCATTTTAACCTGAAATTCGTGGCGCATATCGTCCTGCTTCTTCTCATCACGCGAGAAAACGCGGATTTCTCCGATATCAGTTTTTAAAAATCTGTTCAGTACCGCATTTCCGAAAGAACCGGTACCGCCTGTTATAAGTAAAGTTTTGTTTTTGAATAATGACATATCTTTATCCTTTCTTCAATCCCATTTTTTTGATATTTTTGATTTCAAAACACTATGGGTTATTTCTTTAAATTCACTAAAAACAAGTATATTAATTATTAAAAAAACAAACAAAGTAATTACTGTCATAATTAAACCAATAATTAAGAATTTCAAAATACCCTCAATTGAATTACTAAAAAATAATCTATACAAAAACTGCATAATTACAAAAACAGTCAAATTTATGCCATGTATAAAATATGTTTTCCATGGTTTTCGTCCAAGTATTTTTTTATTTGAATAAATAATTATGTCATTGTTTCTGTAAATCAATGCTGCAATTGTACCCAAAAGCACACCATAAATTCCAATAAAATAAACTCCGACTAATGAAATAACAATATTAATTATTGTTTCTATAACTGTTTGAGGTGTCGTCAATTTGAAATGCCCGGCATAATTAATTGTATATAACATCGGCGTCCTTAATGCTGTTAAAACTGCAATGACAATAAAAAGAAATACCAACTTATCGTCCGCATAGTTTATATCATTTACTCCTGCAGTATATATTTTCATAAATGGTTTCAATAAGTAAAAAGCCACAGAGAAAAGTGATAAAGCAATAAATGAATAAAATGATTCGTATGCATCTATTTCTTTTTTATATCTATTTATATCAGTTTGATAGGATTGCCCTAAAGAAAAACTGAACGAATTAGAAATAATAGCAATGATACTTTCAATATGAGTTATTACTAATTTATACATTGAATATACGCTAACGACTTTCAAATCACATGCAATAGTCAAAATCAGTACATCGGTATTACTGAAAACCATGCCGCTTATTTGATGAACTAAAACGAAATTTTTCTGCGCAATCGCTTTTGTGTTAGGTTTTGTTTTTAAATCTATCCATTTATATTTACATTTTATATATAACGAAATAT
Source organism: Clostridia bacterium (assembly GCA_017502965.1). GTDB lineage: Bacteria > Bacillota > Clostridia > Oscillospirales > Acutalibacteraceae > UBA737. The sequence goes on along the minus strand of JAFVTZ010000032.1, from coordinate 5,518 downwards.
ATACAGCTTGTATTAAACCTACAATTGAACTGACTAAAATAACAAATGTTACATTCACTTTAAGCGAAAGTAATATGATTTTAGAAACATTAGTTAAAATCGTAATAATTGTTGTCAGATTAGTAATTATATGATTTTTGCCCTCTGCTTGGAGCAATATCTTATATTTACCTTGAAAGAAAAACAAAACAACATTACTTATTCCGCTAAAAAAAACAATTAAAAAAACCGAAATATACTCAAGTTTACTTTTGGCGAATAACGGATATGTCGCAGAAAATATTATAAGACCAAAAAAATAATAGATACCTGTTTTTTTATAATACAAATTAGTTGCAGACAAAACCGCATTTATATCTTCTTTTTTATCTAAAGCAACAGGTCCGTAAAGAGCCTGCAAAGAAGAAATACCTATTCCCGCCTCAAATAATCCCAAATATATCAATAACTGATTTATAGAGTTCAACAATCCGTTTGTTTCGGATCCATATCCAACAATAAACAATCTTGGCACAAGCAAACCCAAAAGAATCGTTATAGTTTGGCTCAAAATCGAATAAAATATATTTAACAATATTTTTTTCTTATTATTCATTAGCAATCTTCTTCCAATGTTTTTACTTTAATTCCTTTAAACTATATTTCATTTTCAAAACATTATAAACAAAACCGTATCTACCGTTTTTAATCAACAAAGATAAGAAAAATATACTTTTTCTGTTTTTAAATAGCTCTATATTATCAACAAATAAACTATCTTGCGAGAGTTTTTTCATATAACCTATGCAAACACTCTTATCGGCTGTGATAACTGCTTGCGGAAGATTATAAACCATTTTTTTAATATAATCATTCTTCAGGGCATTTATTGCATTATCAGGACAATTTAATTCGCGGGCAACTTCATCACACAATTCATAAACTGCTTTTTGATCTTTATAATAATTATCTCTGAATTTTGAAAAAAGCGAATTTTCATTATCTCTCATATAAAAATAGAAAATATCACTGATGGTTATAATTTTTTTGCATTTTGCAACATAAAGCATATTAAATGCAGTATCCTCGCCCAGACTTAAATTTGAATCAAATTTAATACAGTTTTCTTTTATTAAAGATGTTTTGTATAACTTACACCATGGTCCGCACAGACAAATTTTAGGAAACGCTTCAAAACAGTACTCTGTCAATAACTTATCAGGAGTATGCATACCATCTTTCATAACATATTCATATGTATCGTTTTTACAAACCATCCTGATCGAAGATATTATCATATCTGCGTCTTCCGGGTTTTTATTCACTAAAGTTTCAAGCATATTTTCTTTGATATAATCATCGCTGTCAACAAACATTAAATATTTACCCGTCGCGATATCAATACCGTCATTTCTGGCATTGCTCACACCGCCATTTGCTTTATGCAAAACCTTTATCCGCGTATCCAAAGAAGCGTATTCGTCACATATAGAGCCACTCTTGTCAGAACTGCCGTCATCAACCAGAATCAGTTCAAAGTTGTGAAAAGTCTGTCTCAATACGCTCTCAATACATCTTTTAAGATACTTTTCCACATTGTATACCGGAATCACAACACTAATTATCGGCATATAAATCACCTGAAATTATAAAAATCAATCACAAATACTGTCTAAAACCTTTTTAATATTATCCTTAAACTCATTATGCAATATTCTGATTTTTTCTCTTGAATCATAACAATCATTTATGTCAACCTTCTGTATTGCTTTTGCTATATCTTCGGGCGACTGCTTCTCATAATAATACATATATCCGCCTATACCGGATGCCTCTATCGCACTTATTCTGATGCTCACAACCCTGAGCCCATTTGCCATATACGATAGTATTTTCGAGGGGAAAGAGGTATCATTAAAAGCTCCGCTTGGGTTCTGGGTACTAAGTCCGATATCACAGCTTTGAAGAAATCTGATATATTCGTTTCCGGCAAGACAACCGTCATAAGTAACTTTACATTTACTTTTTTCAGAAACTCTTTCAATTTCTTTGCACAAATGCTCTCTGTCAGCATCAGTTCCAAATCCAAGAATATGCATATGATATCTACTATCAAGAAACTCACCTGTTGCCACTGACGCGCCTGCGCCACCTTTACGGGGGTCCAAAGTCCCTGCATATACAATATGTATTTTGTCATCGTCGAAAGAGCAGTTCAAATCTTCTTCAACATTGTAAGTACCATAAACCACAGCATAAGGTTTATTTTCAGCATTTAGTTTCCTTTCAAGCAATTCTGTCGGGAAAAGATATCCGTCTGCCAACTCAAAAAATTTCAGTTCCTGTTTTACAATTTTTCCATCTTGCAAAACATCGCCGTATATTTCTTCAATATCAATAACCAGTTTGAATTTACGGAAAATTTTTAGAATCTTTATAAATTTCATCAACGATAAAGAATGATAAACGAACAGCGTATCACCGTTTTGAACTTCTCTTAAAAGACTCATCATAAGGCGGAATCTGAAAACAATCACCGCAATTATACGGCTGATTTTTCCTTTGCATTTCAAAGTTGGCAAAAGTTTCAAAGTTATTCCGGGATAAACTTCTTTTTCGCAAGCAGGATAAGATATAGGTTCTCTTGAACCGCAGGCTGAAATGACAGTAGTTTGAATTCCGAGTTCACTCAAAACTTTAAAAATATAATCTTGTTTATTAACAGCAGCCGGACTGCTGATAAAACGGTTTTGAGAACTTGGCAAAACATCATAATGTGAAAGATATTTAATTTTTTTCAAATCTTATCACCAACCTACTGCAAATACAGCTCAATATAATCATTGAATTTTTCATCTTTCGAAAAATTCTTGGCATAATCTATACAAGCATCTTTAGAAAAAGGTTTACTATCAACTATTGTTTCAATGTTCCTGCACAAAGCATCAACATCATTTTTTTGTACCACAACTCCGCAAGTCTCATTTATGCACTCAGGACTTCCGCCCGAATTAAATGTTATTACAGGAGTACCGCAAGCAAGAGCCTCCACGTTTACCAAACCGAAAACCTCTTCCCTTGTGGGATTTACAAATAAATCACACGCGGTATATATTTCAGCAAGCTCCGTCTGATTTTGGGTTCTGTGTATAGAGATTATATTTTTATCCAACAGCCTGTCTATTTCATCATTTGTTCCTACAAGCACAATTTTAAATCTTTCATCAAGCCTTTTTGAAAGTTCAATAAATACATCTAAACCTTTTCGCTTGCCCCAATCAAATGCAACACCAAGAATTAAAAACTTGTCTTCGCAATTATGTTTTTTTCTGAAGTTACTGTCAACAGGTTTAAAGACCGACAAATCTATACCGTTATTTATAACTTTAACGGGATAATCTTTGAAAAAAGAATCTTTAACTCTGTCAGCCAACCACTGCGACGGAGTAATAACAGTTAAATCAAGATTTTGGAAAAGTTTTTTCTTTTTATCAAAATTGTGCTTTGAGCCGTCAAAAAACCAACTGTAATTTCTTTTTTGGGGACAGTTGTGACATTCTGTTTTCCATCTTTCACAACCAACCATGTCAAAATGAGGGCAATATCCAGTAAAAGCCCAGCAATCGTGAAAAGTCCAATAAATTTTAATATTATTGGCTTTAATATAATTGAAAAGCATTTCCAGATTACAGTCATGTGAATGGATATTGTGGATATGAATTATATCGGGTTTTATTTTTTCGAGGTGTGCAATAAGTTTTTTTGTGGTGCTTTTTGCTTCAAAGCCATAATTACCAAATATCCGCGATATCAAAGCCTGCATCTTGACTGAAAACCGGGTAGCAATTTTTATTCCGTTTTTTTGATTGCTTTGACCCTGAGAATATAACACATAATTTTCTATATCTTTTTTATTCAAGAGTTCACTTATATCAAGCACAATTTTGCCTGTGCTACCTGTACCGTATGTAGCATTTATCTGCACTATCTTCATAGATTACTCCTTGTATAATTCGACATATTCATTAAACTTCTGGTTAAAATCAAATTCTTTTGCCTTGTTTAAACAGTTTTCCGAAGAAAAAGGATTTTCTCTTTGAATCCGTAAAATCTCATTAAACAAAGATTCCATATCACCTTTAGGAACTACCGAACCGCAGGATTCATCCAGCATTTCGGAACATCCGCCTGTATTAAAAGTCAACACGGGAGTACCGCAAGCCAACGCTTCCATATTAACCGTAGGATAGTTCTCCTCCATCGTAGGATTAACAAACAAATCTGCCGCAGAATAAATTTCTGCAAGTTCTTTCTGGTTTTGTGTTTTGTTAATAGAAATGATATTTTCGGGCAATACCTTATCTACGGCATCATTAGTACCCACAAGTACTATTTTAAACCTGTCATCAAGGCGTTTTGCCAGTTCCAGAAACGCAGATAATCCTTTGCGTTCTTCCCATCCGAAAGCAACACCCAAAATCAGGAATTTATCTTCACAATTGTGTTTTTTTCTAAAATTGCTATCAAAAGGTTTGAAAACCGATAAATCTATGCCGTTATTTATAACCTTAACAGGATATTCTTTGAAAAAGGATTTTTTTGCAAGATTTGCCATCCACTCAGAAGGAGTAATAACGGTCAGATCAAGACCGTCAATAACTTTTTTCTTTTGTTGGAAATTGTGTTTTGAACGGTCGAAAAACCAACTGTACTTTCTGTACTGCTCACATTTATAACATTCGGTCTGCCATTTATTGCAATTAACAATATCAAAATACGGACAATAGCCCGTAAAAGCCCAGCAATCATGAAAGGTCCAATACACCTTAATGTTTTTTGCCTTGATATAATCAAACAGCATTTTGAGATTACAATCGTGAGAATGGATATTGTGAATATGGATTATATCGGGTTTTATTTTTTCCAAATGCGAAATAAGCCTCTTAGTAGCACTTTTTGCATCAAATCCATAATGCCCAAGTATTCTGGAAAACAAAGCCTCCATTTTCACTGCAAAAAAAGATGTGTATTTTATACCGTTCGCATAATCGCTTTGCCCGTTAGAATAAAGAATATAATTCCCGGTGCCTTTTGCATCAAGAAGTTTGCTTACCGAAAGTACAATCTTGCCGGTACTTCCCGAACCGCAATTAGCATTTATCTGCACAACTTTCATATTTATCGACTCCAGAATGTTTCGTATGGGAAAATATTGAGAATATCTGCACCGGTTTCAGCACTGTAGAAAAAGTAAAACAGAAAAAATGCACACAGTACAACATTTATTACTTTAACTATAACTTTATCGTCTTTGTTACCCCTTACAGAAATTTTAGAAATAACAATAGGTACAAAAAGAATAAAATAATAATTCATTCTCATTGCAAGATAATGAACCGATGAAAACATCTGAATACAGGTCGCAACTACCAATATGTTTCTGAGTCCCATAGTTTCCTTATCCACATATTTGTCTTCCATCTCTATAAATGAATATACTGTAAAAAGAACGAAAAGTATTAATATCATATAAGCACCT
>JAFVTZ010000031.1 GCA_017502965.1 Clostridia bacterium | reverse complement strand
GTTAATTTCAATATTATGCGCGTTTTGTTTGCTTGTCTGCTCCTGTGGATGTTCTGGTATTTTCGGTGGTGTCCACAGTCGTGAACTGGGACGATATGTGAATTTCAAGGTTGTTGACGGCAAAAAATTTATTGAATGGAATATTTTCACAGAAGACGGCTATGTTGAAATCGGCGACAACTCCTTTTCATTAGCCGAAAATATCGACGGTGAAGAAATAACAGGTGATGCGGAATTGGTTTTTTCTGCATACGCAACTTCGCTTTCGCACGGTGAAAACAACCAATGCGCGGAAGGTTATGAGTATATATCCGATCAAGTGTATGATTTGATTGGCGAAGACACTCTGCATTTTGAAACTAAAATACTTAAAAAAGGTGACGAATTATACGGTGCATTAAACCTGTATACCCGTTCTTCGGGGCGTTCAGGAAATTTGTTATGCTATGAAAACATTAAAAAATCATATCTTTTAAAAATACAGGACGAAAAACTTGAGGTTTTACAAGAATTGGACGATACGGCGATAATGGCATTTAATCAGACAGGTTATATAGCATATAAGGACAAGATGTTTTTTTCAGTGAACACGCAAAGCGGTAAGGAAACCGAAATATACAAAGATATATGGTGGGATAAAGGTCCTTCTTTCTGGAGTCAGGTATATGTGTATTTTGCTGATGATATTTTTATGATTTGCGGCAATAAAAGCACTTTTAAAGATAATAGGATCACTCTCATTGTTGGAAAAATCGGTGACACTCAATTTGAAACACTGATAGACAATAAACTGGTAATGGAGTACTAAAATACGAAACTCAACTGACTACATAATATAATAAATTCAAGGCGGTGATAGAGTGTTTGGTGCTATATACGGCGATATAATAGGTTCATATTATGAAACTCATTGTACTAAAGATTATGATTTCATATTCCAAAGAGAAAGTACTTTTACAGATGATACGGTTTTGACAGTAGCAGTTTGCAAAGCGATACTGAATAATCCCGAAAATATTACCCGTTGGCAAGTGCGCAACAGAGGTCTTGAATATGCGGGGCAGTACCGTCAGTTTTACTCTTATCATCCGCAGGCAGGCTTTGGGAATATGTTTTCGCAGTGGGCAAAAAGTGATGTTTATAAAATCAATCGGAGTTATGCAAACGGTGCGGCGATGAGGGTAGTACCGATAGGGTATGCTTATCAAAGTTTGGAGCAGATTTATTTGCAGGCAAAAGCAAGTTCTTATTACACTCATAACAACAGCGAAGCCGTAAGAGCAGCGCAGGCTGTGGCAATAGCGGTTTTTCTTGCGCGAAACGGAGAGAATAAAGAATTTATCCGCAGTTACCTTGAAAACAAATTTCATTACGATTTATCGGTAAAGATTGCCGACATCAGAAAAGATTATGTTTTTGACAGCAGAGCATCATACAGCGTGCCGCCAGCCATTATCGCATTTTTAGAATCCAATAATTACGAAAGTGCCATTCGCAACGCTATTTCTCTTGGCGGTGATGCCGATACCGAGGCGTGTATCGCAGGTGGAATTGCAGAAGCCTACTATAAAGAAATTCCAAAACATATTTCTGATTTTTGCGACAGAAAAATAGATTACACTCTCAAAAAGGTTATTTTGGATTTTAAGCAACGATACGGTTTTTAGGGGGATAAAAAATGCGCGAACAACTCTGTTCAGTAAGCGGAATTGACTTGTTTTCACTGGTCAATCCTAATCTTAAAAGTTTTTGTCTGTCTTTATATGCAAGAGCAGGAAGTTTGTTTGAAGATGCTGATAACAACGGCATCACCCATTTGTTCGAGCATATTGTTTTCAGAAATTTAAAGAGAAAATATAAAAATTTTTACGATTTACTCGCTCTTCACGGAATACATTTGCAAGGTTGTACATATAAAGAGTTCATACGTTTTACAATAAACGCTCCGTATTACGAATTTGATTTTGCGGTAGATATTTTATGCAGTTTATTTGATGAAATCGAACTTAATTCTTGTGAATTTAATAATGAGAAAAAAAGAATCAAAGCCGAAGAAATAGAAGAAACTTTTAAATACTTGACAAAAGAATCTGAAAGGTAATTTCTTCCTTTTTAATATTGCATTTTAAGAGGTAATATGATAAACTGTCTTTAAAATTGCCTTATATTGGAGGAAAAAATATGTTTAAAAAAACGCTTTCCGTTATGCTTGTTCTCGGTATGCTTTTAAGCTTTACCGCGTGTAAAAAAAGCAAAACATCCGGCGATGTTGAAAGCAGCATTCCCGAGACTTCTTCTGTTGAAACAGAAAGTTCTGACGACAAACTGACCGATTCTGCTCTGAACTCGGTTTTAGGCTCTGCATCAAGCGAGAATGAATCATCAAAAGCAGAATGTGCCCACAAATTTTCTGCGGCAACCTGTACTGCCGCTGCTAAATGCACCCTTTGCGGCGTTACAAACGGTACTGCTTTGGGTCACAGTTATTCTGCAGGAAAATGCAGCCGTTGCGGTGCGGCAGACAAGAATTATGCCACATACAAGAGCGGCGGAAAAAACAGCATTGTTCTCACCAGAGACGGCAAAACAACAACTCTGAAAATCGACACAAGCGCAGCTGATGAGCGTCTTCAGAATATTTCAAGTTTTGCTTCATCTCCCAGTATGAACATAACCTACGAGCACTTCTTAGAGGTTGAAGGCTGGCTTTATTTTGCACAGTCTATTGCAATAACCTATACCTACAACAATACCGCATACGATGTGAATGTTGACGAGATTTATAAAATCAAAACCGACGGAACAAACCAGACAAAGATAGCAACCTTCCAGGAAACAGAGGACAAAGGCATAGGCGTTTCAGAGGTGTTCGGTTTTGAGGGCAATAATATTTACTATGTAGTTGAAAACGAAGATGAGGGTATCTGCTCTATTTATAAAGCCACAGTTTCAAGCGGTCTGACAAACCTTATAACAGGGGGCAAGAAGCTTACAGATGCTTATAACGATTATGCTACAATATTTGATTGCAGCATAAAGGACGGTTATCTCTATTTCTCAGAGAAAAGATCCACCTATAACACAGAAACCTCTTCTGTTGATACCGTTCAGTTAGGCAAATACAAAGCTAAACTTGACGGCACAGGAATAACCAAAATTTCCTGATAGCAAATAAAAATTTCAGCGGAAACATTTTTAAAGATGTTTCCGCTTTTTTAAACCGCGACTTGAAATTATTTATAAATAATGGTATATTAAATCCAGATTTTTAAATTCAAAGGTGATTTTTATGGTAAAACATATAATACTCTGGAAACTGAAAGAAGAATATAACACAGAGGATGTTAAAAAAGGCATAAAAGAAGGGCTTGAAGGGCTTTTCGGAAAAATAGAGGGGCTTACTGAAATTAAAGTTCAGACTGATTGTCTTGAAAGTTCTAATGCCCACGTTATGCTTTACTCTGTTTTTGAGAATGAGCAGGCGCTTAAAAATTATGCTGTTCACCCCGAGCACGTAAAAGTGGCAGATACAAAAGTCCGCCCCTTTACCGAAAGCAGATCTTGTATAGACTACAAAGAGGAAAAATAAATGTTCAGCGTTATTTTTGATATGGACGGTACCCTGCTTGATACCCAGAGCATATCTATTCCTGCGTGGGATTATGTGGGCGGTCAGCAAGGTGTCAAAAATATGGGAAAGTGCATAAGTTCGGTTTGCGGTATGAATGAAGACGGATGGACGAACTTTATAATAACAAATTTTCCAACTATTGATATTGATTTGTTTAAAAAAGGAATCCGTGACTACCTTGCTGAAAATCTGGTTATAAAATTTAAAAAAGGCGGTCTGGAGATACTCAAGTTTTTAAAGCAAAACAATGTAAAAATCGGATTGGCTTCTGGGTCTTCACGTAGCACTGTTGAGTATAATTTAAACGAGGTTGGCGTACTAAACTTTTTTGACGCTATTGTTTGCGGCAGTGAGGTTGAAAACGGAAAACCCGCTCCCGATATTTTCCTGAAAACAGCAGAACTTTTAGGAGAAAAGCCCGAAAACTGTTTTGTTTTTGAAGACTCGGAAAACGGCATAAAATCAGGGCTGG
>JAFVTZ010000030.1 GCA_017502965.1 Clostridia bacterium | reverse complement strand
GTTGAATCAACCTTTGATGCTGATAACAATAAAGGCGCGGGCGGTATAGTAGGATACGGCGGTGCGGCAATAACAGTTAAAGGTTCTGCTTTTATCGGAACTGTCAAGGCACCTGCTAATGCAGGCGCAATACTCGGTAACTGCTGGTGCTATATAGTAAACGATAAAAAGCAGAATGTAAGCCAGAATATAATTACAGACAGTTTTTCAAATGTAGGAATAAAATTCTGTTCAAAACAGTCTCTTAACAGCAAATCGGATAACAACTATTCAACCTCAACCGATGCAGAATCCTGTGTTATTTCGATAACTGAAAATAAGATGAAAGGCGCTCCTGCCAAAGAAAATATGTCAGGTCTTGACTGGAAGAAACTCTGGAAAACTTCTGACGGTTTCCCCCTGCCGAACTTTGATTCAGTAGAGGACAGTACAGGTAATTACTGGACAGGTGATGTTGCAGAAACCTTTACCTCAGGTACTGGTAGTGAAACCGACCCGTATATCATTACAAACGGTGAAGAATTGGCTTTGATGGTGCTTGATACCGAGAATTCAGGCAAATTCTATAAACTCGGAGCAAATATTAAACTTAATGATACAGAGGCTAAGGATTGGATTTACGGCGCAAAACAGTGGATATGGACTGATAATGTATTTGAAGGCACTTTTGACGGTGCAGGTCATACTATTGAGGGTCTTTATTACAATGGCGCAAAATCTAAGATAGGTTTGTTCTGCTATACTAAGAATGCAACTGTTAAAAATGTTAAGTTCACAAATTCTTATGTAAAGTCCGCAGGCTTTGCTGTAGGTACTGTTATCGGTGATGCAAACTCAGGTACGGCAAAACTTTATCAGTGCTATGTAGAAAACGGATATGTTGAGTCTACCTTTAACGGAGACGGTAATAAGGGTGCAGGCGGTCTTGTGGGCTATGGCGCCGCTGCAATTACTATAGAAGGCTCAGCTTATTTCGGTAAGGTAAAGGCGCCCGCAAATGCAGGCGCACTGCTCGGTAACTGTTGGGGCAAGGATAAAAACGGCAAGAGCGCTCTTGTTGTTACTCAGTCTATTGCTGGAGCAGGCTTAAAACTTTGCACAAAACAGTCTATCAGTTCGCTTTCTGATAATAACTATTCTGACTCTAATGCAAAAGAAAGTTATGTTACCTATGTAGCAAACAGCAAAATGAACGGCAAAAATGCTATGAAAAATATGTCAGGTCTTGATTGGGGTAATCTCTGGAATACCGCATCAGGTAAACCTGTTTGCCGTTTTGGAAAAACAGTTTCGGTTGCAAAAGATGTATGGTCAGGAAATGTAGCTGAGTCTTATGACAGCGGAAACGGTACAGAAGCAAATCCGTATATAATCAAAAACGGTGAGCAACTGGCAAAAATGGTGCTTGATACCGAAAACGAAGGTAAATATTATAAACTCGCCAAGGATATTAAACTTAACGACACGTCTTTAACTGACTGGACTTATTATGCTAAACAATGGATATGGACCGATAATGTGTTTAAAGGTTACTTTGATGCTGATACTCATACAATAAGCGGTCTTTACTTTGAAAGCACAAAGTCTAAAGTAGGTCTTTTCTGCTATACTAAAAACGCAACCTTAAAGAGAATAGTGCTTGATAATGCTTATGTTCATTCTTCAGGTTTTGCTACAGGCGCTCTCGTAGGTGATGCAAACGGCGGCACCCTTACTATAACCGAGTGCTACGTAAAGGAAAATGCGAGCGTTAAATCCACCTTTAATGCGGATAACAATATGGGTGCCGGCGGATTTGTTGGATATGGCGGTGCCACAATTAAAATTGACGGTTCTGCATATCTCGGAACAGTAAGCGCACCGAAAAATGCAGGTGCATTACTTGGTAACTGCTGGACATCTGCTACAGTTACAAACAGTTTTGCAGTGCCTGAAATGAAGTTCTGCACAAAGAGAACAATTGCTGCAGATTCCGCTAATAACTACGGAACAGGTGCTGAGAAAGAAAACGGTGTAACATCTGTTAAAGTTTCGCAGATGAAAGGCACTGCCGCTAAAACAAATATGCCATCACTTAACTGGGTAAGGTCATGGAAAACTTCCAAAGGCTATCCTGTACTCAATGTAGGCGAGTATGAGGGTGTAAAGGGTGGCATTTGGAGCGGAAGACTTGCAAAGAACTTTGCAGGCGGAAGCGGTACTAAGGATGACCCGTACCTTATTGCTACAGGTGAACAGTTGGCAAAATTGGTTGCTAATGTTTTAGAGGCTAAGGGCAAATATTATAAGCTTATTGCCGATATTTATCTTAATGATATTTCAAAACCCGATTGGGAGAAAACGGCTAACCAGTGGTTCTGGGTATCAACTGCAAGAAACGGTAACTTTAACGGTCATTTCAACGGTGACGGTCATGTTATTTACGGTATGTATCTTAATATGAACCCTGTGAATTCGGTTATTTATACAGGACTGTTCCCGACTATTTCTGACGGCACTGTTATCGAAAAAACAGGTCTTTCTGACTGCCATATGATAGTTGAAAACAATGATGTTGATAAGCAGTCTTATGTCGGCGGTTTTGCAGGCGTTGTATTTTACAATCAGGCAGACGAAGAAACCGACCTTAATAATCTACCCGTAATTTCTCAGTGTTTCGGTGACACTAAGGTAATCCTTGAGGGAAGATATGCAGGCGGTATTGTCGGCGGTGGCGCAAGGACAGCAAATATTGATAACTCTTACTTTGTAGGTCAGGTTATCGGTGAGCGCGTAGGTGCGATTATTGGTAACACATGGACTACATTTGAGGGAACAAAGGTTACAAATTGCTATTCTGCCACAAATGCGGTTGATATTTTCAGTGGCGGCAGAGCAGGTGTTCAGAACTCAAGTACACCCATAGGCTTTAAGGATAACTATTCAAATGCTTCGGGTCTCGGCGGATTTGTTACACAACTCAGTCTTCTTATGATGCGCGGCGAATCTGCTAAAAAGAATATGCCTGCTCTTGATTTTGATAAAATCTGGTACGCTTTGGAAAACGGCACTCCGGTACTGAGAATTTTCGGCACTACGGATAAATTCTCAAACACTTCTGACCCTGAGCCTATTGAAATTTCCTTTGTAAGCAACGGCGGCAGTGATTGCAAGTCGATTTTCGGTAATCCTGAAGAAAAACTCACATTGCCGACACCTGAGCGTACAGGTTATAAATTTGAGGGTTGGTATGTATATAAAGAATTGGATATTCCGTATTCTATAGACTACTTCCCGTATTTTGACCAGATACTTTATGCTAAGTGGACTCCGCTCGGCATAATTCAGGATTTTGAGGATTATGAAAATTCTCCTTATGATTACGGCGATGATTATGAATATTACCGTCCGGGTACAGTGGGTTACGATGCTGAATATGTAAGAAGCGGTATGGCTGCTATGCACCGCATAG
>JAFVTZ010000029.1 GCA_017502965.1 Clostridia bacterium | reverse complement strand
TCAACATAGCCGTTTTCAATATAGCATTTTGAAATCTTAATTTTTCCTGCATTTGCATCGCCTATAAGTGTACCTGCGGCAAATCCTGATGTATAGACAAAACTGTCTTTTATAACGATATTAGAAAATTCAGCATCGGCGGCATAACAGAAAAGACCGACTTTAGATTTAGCACCGTTATAGTAAAGACCGCTTATTGTATGACCTGAGCCGTCAAAATTACCCTTGAATATATTATTATTCCAGAGCCAGTTTCTGGCATTGTCTTTCCAATCTGAAACAGATGTATCGTTAAGTTTTATATCGTATGTCTGTTTATAGTAAGTGCCTTTACTCTCGGTATCGAGCACCATTTTGAGCAGTTGCTCACCTGTTGCTATCTGATAGGGGTTATCTTTAGTGCCGTCACCACCGTTATATTTTACAGCAGTATTTCCTGTCCAGACTTCTCCTGCATTACCGTTGGGGTCAGGGAACAAAGGCAGAGGATATCCGTTTTCATTTTCTTTCCAGGTTCTGCCCCAATCAAGCTCGGGCATATTTGTTTTAGCAGCAAGCCCAACCATTTTGTCGCCTGAAACCAAAACAACTCCGTTTTCAGCAGCAGTTCCTGCACTGTAGTTATTAGCAGAATCTGTGCTGAGAGCCCATCTTCCGCTGAGTTTGAGATTGGCGGAAGAAAAACTATTTTTAACCAGAGGTGTGGCCCAGAGGTTTCCTAAGAAAGCGCCATACTGAGCAGTACCTTCAACTGTACCCAAATATGCAGAGTCCTCAATTGTAACAGTACCGCCGCCGTAACCTACAAATCCGCCTGCACTCTTATCATTAGTAGAGGAATATGTAGATTTTACCTCATTGGTTTCATCAATGTAAACCTCAACAATTTTAATCTTACCTGAAGCCTGACCTATAAGTACTGAAACACCGTAACCCGAAGATGTTACCGAAGAATTACTTATAACAAGTCTTTTAATAGTAGCACCGTTTGCATAACAGAAAAGACCTGCTTTACTTTTACTGCCATTATAGTAAAGACCGCTTACAGTATGGCCGTCACCGTCAAGGGTGCCCTTAAAGGAATTGTCCTGCCATACCCACTGTCTTGCATAATCTTTCCAGTTATCGGCAGAAGTATCGTTTAGTCTGATATCTTCTATTATCTTATAGAATTTACCCTCTGTTGCGGTATCTTTAACAAGGCGGAGCAACTGCTCACCTGTAGCGATAAGATAGGGATTTTCCTCACTTCCGTCACCGCCTACATACTTTGTTGCGGTATTTCCTGTCCACACTTCTCCTACAGTTCCGTCAGGAACAGGAAAAACAGGAAGCGGATATCCGCCCTCATTTGTTTTCCAGGTTCTGCCCCAATCAAGTTCGGGCATTTTTTCTCTTGCAGTAATACCCTGCATTTCATTTGCAGTTATTTTAGTAACACCCGGCTGAGCTAAAGAATCGTTCACACCGTAGTTGTTGGTTGAATTATTGTTTATAGTACGCTTTGAACAGAATGGTATATCTGCATTTGTAAAGCTGTTTTTAACACTGTGAACACCTACTGTCCAGCAGTTTCCTATAAATGCGCCTGCAAAACCGGGTGCAGAAACTGTGCCTATATAAGCAGAGTCTTCAATTTCTACTGCGGCAGTGCCGTAACCTACAAAACCGCCTGCTCCCTTGTTGCCGTCAGAATTAAATGTTGAAGTGACAGAACTGTTTGTAACATAACATTCAATGATTTTAAGAATACCGTCAGCACCGCCGACAAAAGCTGCTGCACCGTAACCCGAGGATTCTATATACACCCCGTCAAGAATAATTCTGCTGATTTTAGCACTTCCGGCTGCATTTTTGATAAGTGAAGCTTTTGCAGAATTTCCTTTATAATAAAGACCTTTAACGGTATGACCGTCACCAAGCAATGTTCCCTTAAAGGTAGCACTTGCAGTATCACACACCCAGTTAATAGCAAAGTCTTTCCAATTAGAAAGAGTTGAATCATTGAGAATTATATCGTGTGTGAGTTTATAGAATTTACCCTCTGTTTCGGTATCAAAATTAAGACGTGCCAACTGTTCGCCGTTTTCAATAATGAAAGGATTTTCCTCGCTTCCGTCACCGTCGGCATATTTGGTTGCAACCTTTCCTGTCCACAATTCACCCGGAGCACTTTCCCCTGTTATTACTTTAATTACAGGATAACCGTCTTCAGTAGGAGTCCAGACTCTCTGCCAGTTAAGTTTCGGCATATTAGTCTTTGCAGACTCACCTTTCATCTGATCTGCAGTTACAACACCTGTTCCGTAAGTATCAGCCACAGTAGAATAATTGTTTGTTGAAATTACAGTACGTCTGGGGCTTAATTTTGCAATACCAATACTATTAGAAATTTTCAATGTGCTTGACCACACATCCGCTATAAAAGCAGCGGTATACATACTGCCGTTTATATTTGCAAAAGAAGCGCAACAGTCAATTGTAACATTACCGGAGCCGTAACTTGCAAAACCTGAAGCCTGAGCACCGTTTATGTTTACAGAATCTGTAATTATACATTTGGTGTAATTCACAGGACCGCCTATATAACCCGCAAAAGCAGAAATACTTCCGGTTGTATTTGAACTTGAAATATCGCTTTCAGTTATAGTGATATTCTTAATGTTTGCATTTTTAACTGCAACAAAAAGGCCTGCGTAAAATTTATCGCAATCAAGATAAAGTCCTTCTATTTTATGGTTATCACCGTCAAGAGTACCGCTGAAATATCCCGGAAACTCTGCGGCTTTATTATAAGCATACCAGGATTTTGCCGTATCTTTCCAATTATCGGCAGTAGTATCGTTAAGATAAATATCTTCTGTCAGTTTATAATATTTACCCGAAGTATTTGCATCGTGAACAAGTTTTGCCAGTTGCTCACCGTTTTCTATCAGATAGGGGTCAGAATCACTACCGCTTCCTCCTGCATAATTTTCAGCGATTTCACCTGACCAAATCTGTGAGGGCACAGAATTATCGCCGTTATCTGCATTGGCAATAAAAGCAAAACTTACCGCAACCGAGGAAAGTATCACCGATATTGCAACCAAAATAGCTAATGCTCTTCCTGAAAAACCACGAATATTTTTCATTGTTTTTCTCCTTTCGTATTTAACGCTTATAATAAATTTGGATTAGATTTAAAGCAACAGGACTTAAAAGCAGTCCTGCTCCGTTAAAGCCAATCTTTCTCCTGCCGTTTTTACGGCAGGAGAAAAATGTGAAATTATTTAAGACCGAGAGCAGTCAGTTGTTTATCAAGTTCGCCGTTAACTTTAGCAGCGTTACTGTTAATCTTGTTGCCAAGACCTGCAATCTGTGCACTTACCTGACCTGGAGCCATACCCGAAATACCTGTATAATCCACAACACTCTCACTGCAAAGCTGAGTGATGCCCAAAAGCATATAGGGATTCTTCTGGTCAGTATCAACACCTGAGGTGAGCTTAAAGAAGAAGTTCTGCGCATCCTTATTAATAAATGCAGACTCTGTATCATAGTTATTGGCATCAAGATAGTAACGAAGGAAGATACCTGCTGCAACGGGATTCTTAGCGCCTCTTACAAGACCCCAACCACGGAAAAGACCTGTGGTGTAACTCTTGGTGCTTTCATTGTAAGCAGGGATATATGTAAATCCGACATCATTGGGGTTCATTTTTGAGAAATAACCTGTAGCTTTCATACCGTAAGCATTGGTAACTGCTATACCGCATTTGCCCTGAATGAAGTTATTAAGAAGGTTATGCTCTCTGGGATCTTTGATAAGACCGTCACTTACCCACTGTGAAATCTGCTTGATAACATCAGTTGTCATCTGATTTACACCGTTTGAGAACTGACCGTTTTCGAACTTATAGAAACCTGAACCTGTAGATGCAAGCAAGGACTGAACGTCAATATAACCGCCGATATAACCCGCATTCTTAACATCGGTCATACACTTTGTAAGAGCAGCAAAGGTCCATTTACCTGCCTTTTCATACTCTTCGGGAGTGGTGATATTGTTATCAGCAAAAATCTTCTTGTTATAGAAGAGGCAGTCAACCTCCGCCCAGATGTTACCTACAGTATTAACAAGGAAAGATTTGCCGCCGAGTTTTGACATTTCAAGCATACCCTTATCCCAGATACCGTCTGTAAGGTCGAGTTCCATAGCGTCAATAGGCTGTAAAACAGAAATTGATGACGGGAAGAAGCAGTTATCAAAGAAAACATCGGGAGAATTGCCAGAAGCAATTTTACCTGCTATTTCCTGAACATAGGTTTCCTGCGGAACCATATCAATTTCAACCTTTATACCGTACTTTTTCTCAAAGGCATCCACAACAGGACCGTCCTCATTCTGATGGGGATTTTTCCAGGTTGCGTATACAACTGTAGTGCCACGGTATTTTTCAGTGTTTGCATTGGATTCTCCCTTGTTGGGGCGGTCTTTGCCGCCTGTTTTATCTGTAGTAGCGCCGCCCGAGCAGCCCACTGCAAGACACAAAGCCAACACAAGACAAAGAATCTTAATAGCAGTTTTTGTCATTTTGTTTAACATAATTTTTTCTCCTTTGTGCTATATTCATCGGCTATTGCCGATTATTAACATTTTAGCCCGTAATACCCACACGGTCAATGCTTTCTATAAATTTCCTCTGCAGAATCATATAGATTATAAGCATAGGAGTTACAAAAAGCACGCAGCCTGCCATCTGAAAAGCAAGAGTTTCAGGTGTTTCGGGGTTGAGGTAATAACCCATTGTGGTAAGCGTAGTCGGAAGCAAATCCAACTGCATTGCCAGAGGGTACTCAGCATTAAGATACATTGAGCAAAGCAGATTATCATTCCAATGCCAGATTAGTGAGAACACTAAAACGGTAGTTATAACAACCCCCGAAGAAGGAATTGCAATCCGCAAAAAGGTCTTTATAGGCCCTGCTCCGTCTATCCATGCAGCCTCTTCAAGTTCTTTCGGGAAACTTGAGAAGAACTGAATGTAAATGAATATCATAATACCTGAACGCAGTCCCATAGAGAAAAGGGACGGCAGATAAAATGCAGCCGCTGTACCTAAAAGGTTAGGGCGAAGGTCAATTCCTGTGAGTTTATTCACAAGGCCAAAAATTCCCAGAATATCCATATTGGAATAATTTGCCATTCTCGGGATAAGCACCATCATATCAGGAACAAGAATGGTCAGAAATAAAACACCTACAAGCAGTCCTTTACACTTAAAATTGAATCTTGCAAAACCGTATGCTGTGACAGCACAGGCGCAAACCTCTATAAGCGCGCTTACAAGTTCGTATTTAACCGTCGCCCAGACAGAATTTCCGTAGTCCATAAGTTCCCATGCGGTTTTATAGTTAAACATAGGACTTATTGCCTCGGGAATCCACACACGGGTGGAATTAAAGAATCCGTTTCGGCTGACAAGAGATGTTACTATCATATAAATCAGAGGATAGATAATAACAAAACCTATTGAAATCAGCAATACCATACGGAATACAAACATAAGTGTATCCGGAGCGGATTTTTTTACATTGTTAAGAGTGTTCTTAGTAAGCAAAGAACCTGAAACTGATTTAATATTTCTCATTTTGGTTCCCTCCTTTAAGACCATCTGTTTTGCAGGAACTTTTTATAAGCCCCTACAATTATACCCATAACCACACCGATGCTGAGGAAATAAAACCACATCATAGCAGAGGTTTCATCATAAATTGCGGCACGCATAAGGCTGTATACATGATCCACAACAACATTGCTGTTGCTTACAAAAAGTTCAACCATTGTATAAATAATTACAAGCAAAGTAACATTTGAAAGCATCGGGAAGGTTATAAACCAGAATTCTTCCCATTTAGTAGCACCCTCAACCTTACTTGCCTCATAAAGAGTTGAAGGTATAGACTGAAGTCCTGCAAGGAAAAGCACTGTCTGAATACCGCTGTTCCAGATAAGGTCGAAGATATCGCTTATAATCTTCTGCACAAACTCCGCAATCTCTGCAGGAAGGTCAAGCACAGCAATAATATCCTGCACACTGAACATTCCGCCTGAAACCGATTCATTTACAGAAGATGATGTCATATCGCTTCCTGCCATACCCGAAATCAAATCAATAACAACACCGGTTGCTATAATAACTGGCATAAAGTAAAGCGCTCTGAAAAACAGTCTTCCGCGGAAATTCTGGTTAAGAAGCAATGCCAGAACCATGCTGAGCAGTACAATTATAGGTAAAGAATAAACAAAGTTAGTAATCGAACGGCTAAGCCAGTTAAGGTAATCTGTATGCTCGCCAATTATGTATTTATAATTCTTAAGTCCTATCCAGACTGTATTAACACCGTCCTCAGTAATAGTCATCTGAGAGAAGGAATAAATTATTGACTGAATTACAGGAATTGCAAAGAAAAGAACAACACCTATAAGCCAGGTTGAGATAAATATCCAGCCGTAACGGCTCTTTATCTGCTCAATTCCTCTCGTTCTTTTTCTGTTTTTCATATTTTTGCCTCCCATACCAAGAAGCCTTTTGCATGAACTACTCCTGCCTCAACAGTAATATCCGCTTCGGAATAGTTGACAAACACTCTGACACCGTTACTGAAAACAGTTTCTCTCAGCCCATTTTCGAGGATAGAATGTTCCTTTATTGTGCTGTTTCCTATTTTCTCATAGAAATCGGAAACTTTGTCATAATTTTTCTTTATACTGCCTTTCAAATCACTGTAAAGGCTGTTGTAAAATACAGGAGAAGTGCTGTCAAGCAGTTGTGTGGAATATGCATTTGTCAGCGTATATGCGATTCCTGCTCCGCTTTCCACCGAATGCAGAAGCTGAATATCTGCATCTGCTGAAAGGTTAAGACTATCGCCCGAAATTGCAGTTCTTCCTCTTAAAGCCATCGCATAAAAAGGAATATCCTCATCAAAAAGATATGCCTGAGAAGAAAAGGTAGGAATGCTCAAAACCAAATCCGAGTATGCAGCCGCATAAATATTGGCATCATTTGACATAACCTTAACTTCTTTTGAGTTACTGTATATCTCAGCAACCTGAGCGGCTATACCTGATTTAGCATAATACTTACTGTTTTCTTTATCAGAATAGTCCGAATATGCTATAGAAGAAAGGGTTGAAAGTCCAACACCATGAATACCGAATTTTTGTGCTGTTTTATATACATCTACCGCGGCATCGCCTATTCTGTCACGCGAGAGAACAGAATATGCGTTTTCAGTATCTCTGCCTAAAACCGCAACATCGAAATTATAAATCTTTGATACTTTTCTGTTGGCTCTGGTAGCAGCATCAAAATAACTGTTATAACCGTTGGCAGACTTTGTGAAACCTACAATATCAAAATCGAAGAAAAGATTGGTGCCTCCGTTTTCGCAGATTTCTTGCAAAGCTTTTAAACCTTTGACATTTCCGAGTTTACTGTCAATTTTAAAACCGCCGCCGAGTTTATCAGAATTTAAACCGTTTTCACCAAAGCCCGTAAGAGTAAGGTTAGAAACTTTAATTCCGTCACTCTCAAGATTTTCTACAATATTTTTCGCATCTTCAACCGTTGCGGTGGCAAACAAAGTTTTATAAGGAATACCCACAAATGATTTTTGAATCATTGTGCCGCCTACAACACTGATATCAAGAGTTGAAACCTTTTCATTCTTTGTTTTGCCTGCAGTTTCATTCAGATACTCACGGTAAAGTTCTGCCATTGCGCTGTAATTTGCGTTTTCGTTTGCCAACGGGTAATAACAAACCGTCAACGGAGCATCCACAATATTATTGGAATAAACATCTCCCTTGTAGTATCTGTTATTGTAAAGTTCTTTTATATTGGCTGTAAAACCTCTGAACTGATATGTAACATAAACGCCGGAATAACCTATTGAGGTGGCGCCCACCTTCATATCAATCAAAGAAGATTCTGCACCTTCTTCGATTATGCCGAAAACTGCCTGCTGACCGAATTTGGCGCCCAACACAGGAAGTCTCACCGACTTTTCTGTGGTTACTTTATCCCAGATTTCTTTGGAAGCATCGACACCGTAAACCTCTGCAGAATAACTCTCGCCCGGTTGAGAAATTTCTTTTGGATAAACAAGTGCTCCCGAGCCTGAAGGATAAAGCAAATATCCGTTTTGCTCGGTGTTTTCTACCGAACAGAAGAAGGGGGCTATTGAAGCGGAAATCAGCATCTTACTGTTTTCCTGAATTTCTTTTGGGTCAATGCTAAGTGCTACTCCTTTTTCCTTTAAAGTATAGGTCACGGGAATCATAATCTCAGCATCATCGAAATAATATTTAACCTTTACACCGTTCTTTGATTTTTCAAAAACTGTTCTGCCGCCGCTTACAG
>JAFVTZ010000028.1 GCA_017502965.1 Clostridia bacterium | reverse complement strand
TACAAAAACAACGACAAAATTTATTTATGGTGTAAAACATTATGGGCTCCCATGGCAGCACCCATAATTTTCCAATTTTGAGGGTCAAAAAAATTTTTTCAAGGAATTTTATGGTGTTCTCTTGACATTTTCCCCTGCTGCTGCAGATACTCTGATTAAGTTTTTTAAAGATACAAAAACCGGTCCTGAAGATTATGATATAATTTTCACGGGAGATTTAGGGCGGGTTGGAACACTTGCATTATATGAACTTTGCCTTAAAGAAGATATTGATATCCGCTGCCGTCACAGTGACTGCGGGACAATGATTTTCGACCTTGAAAGTCAGGATGTTCACGCAGGCGGTTCGGGATGTGGCTGCAGCGCATCTGTGCTTTGTTCTTATATTATGCACCGTTTAGAAGAAGGCAAACTCAATAATATACTGTTTATGTCTACAGGTGCGCTTATGTCACCGACATCTTCCTATCAGGGCGAGAGTATACCCTCTATTGCTCATTTGCTTAACATCAGAACAGACTGAATTTTATCTTGCTGTAGGTGTTATGATGCCGCAGGCTATTCTCTCACCCGAATTTCCTGCGGGCTGACTCTTAAAATCATCTGGTCTTGCGTGGATAATAACTGTTTTGTTTATTATTTCGGGTATTGTGAATCTGTCTGTGAGAAAAGCGGAAAACGCCTTGCCTTTAACACCGAAAAGCGGTAGCATATCGCCCGAGTGATAGGGATGTGGACAGTTGTCAGGATTATAATGCCCGCCAGCACTCGCAAAAGGTTCATTATGATTTTTCTGACAGGTGTCACCTGAATGGATATGGAAGGCAAATATTGGATTTTTGCACACATCTGTGTTTTGAGGTAAACCCGAAATTTCTGCACGCACTATCACACCGCCGACTGTATTATAAAAAGATACAATGCCGTGTATTTTTGGATATTTTTCACTGCCTTTTAAAAATGCAGTGGCTATTGGTCTTGCACTGAATACAGAGCAAAAACTGTTTGAAACCATTAAAATCACTCTCCGATAAATTTCCTAATCTCAATATATGCTGAAATTTTAAAAGGTGTAATATTATTTGAGAATAAGGCTTGATTTTTGGAAGATTTTAGTGCAAAATAAAGACAGAAAGTTTTGCGAGGTGTTTTATTTTGCAGTCGCTTAAATATTTATACCGCATAGGCAGAGGACCTTCTTCTTCTCATACTATGGGACCTCTTGCTGCGGCAAAGCGTTTTTTGAAAGAAAATCCCGATTATGATAAGTATAAAGCCGTACTTTACGGCTCGCTTGCAAAAACAGGTGTAGGTCATATGACCGATGCTGTTTTAAAAGAAGCCTTTTCGGACAGGCAGTTTGAAATTGAATTTGATGAAAATTCTCCTGCAGAACGTCATCCTAATATGATGGATATAATGGCGATAGAGGATGAAAAAATTGTTGCAAAGTCAAGGTTTTACAGTATCGGCGGGGGAGAAATAGTCCGTGAAGACGAGCAGGTGTCTGAGCATCCGCAGGTATATCCTCTGAATTCATTCAGCGAGATTTCAAAGTATTGCAGAAAAAAAGATATACGTATATGGCAGTATGTTGAAGAGTGTGAAGGAAAAGAAATCTGGGAATACCTTGAAAAAGTATGGCAGGTTATGCAGGACGCCATAGCAGAGGGACTTGAAGCCGAGGGTGTACTGCACGGCGGTATAGGCACTCAGCGCAAAGCGAAATATCTTTTCAGGCAAAAGCATATAGACGAAACTGAAGAAACCAAAACAAACCGCCTTATATGCGCTTTTGCTTATGCTGTAAGTGAGCAGAATGCTTCGGGCGGAGAAATAGTGACAGCGCCTACCTGCGGCTCTTGCGGAGTTGTGCCTGCAGTGCTTAAATTCTTGCAGAAAAAGCGCGGATTTACTGACGAGCAGATTATTCACAGCCTCGCAACAGCAGGAATTATAGGGAATCTCATAAAAACAAATGCTTCTATAAGCGGAGCAGAATGCGGCTGTCAGGCAGAGATAGGTACTGCCTGCGCTATGGCGGCGGCTGCTGCGGCTGAAATTTATGAACTTGATATCGACCAGATTGAATATGCGGCAGAAATGTCTATAGAGCATCATCTGGGACTTACCTGCGACCCGATTTTAGGGCTCGTTCAGATACCGTGCATAGAGAGAAATGCAATAGCCGCAATGCGGGCACTTAATGCTGTTAATCTTGCGGATTTTCTTGCAGATTCCAGAAAAATCAGTTTTGATATGGTAGTTGAAACTATGTACGAAACAGGAAAAGACTTAAAGGTCATCTACCGAGAAACTGCTGAGGGTGGACTTGCAAAGCGGTATGGCGAAAAAAATTGACAAAATTTTAAAAAAGTAATATAATAATGTAGAATTAAACCCCGTATTTCATTCAAAAATGCGGGGAATTTATATTAAAAAGGAAAATTCATAAAAAAGGGGGATTCATTATGGAAAAAGAAATCTTAGAACTGCTGACAGAAAAGAAGTTTGTAAGACTGCGAAGTATGCTTTGCGAAATGAATCCCGCTGATATAGCGATTGTTCTTGAGGAAATTCCTGACAAGGATTTGCCCATTGTTTTCAGGATACTTCCAAAAGAAACCGCCGCAGAGGTTTTTGCTTATATGGAAAGCGATATGCAAAAACTTCTTATCGAGGCTTTCAGTGATGCTGAACTTAAAGCTATGGTGGATGAACTTTTTCTGGATGATACGGTTGATATTATCGAAGAAATGCCCGCAACGCTTGCGAAGCGCATTATAAAGCAGACCGATGCTGAAACCAGAAAAATGATAAACCGACTGCTCGCTTATCCTGATAACAGCGCAGGCAGTATTATGACTACAGAGTATATTGACCTTAAACGGGATATGACGGTTGACGAGGCTTTTGAAAAAATCCGCCGTGTGGGTGCGGATGCGGAAGATATATACACCTGTTATGTTATTGATAAAAGCCGTCAGTTACTGGGTTATGTTACCGTTAAAGACCTGCTTTTAAACAGCAGGGACAGTATTATCGGCGACATAATGGAAGAAGCCGTTATATCTGCAAACACTCTTGACGATAAAGAGGCGGTTGCAGGTCAGTTTGAAAGATATGACCTTATGGCTTTGCCTGTAGTCGATACAGAAAACCGCCTTGTCGGAATAGTTACTTTCGACGATGCTATTGATGTTATTCAGGAAGCGGCAACCGAGGATATTGATAAGATGGCGGCTATTTTGCCGTCGGATAAATCTTATTTCAAAACAAGTGTATTCAGCACATTCAAGGCAAGAATACCCTGGCTTATGCTCCTTATGCTTTCGGCAA
Source organism: Clostridia bacterium (assembly GCA_017502965.1). Lineage (GTDB taxonomy): Bacteria > Bacillota > Clostridia > Oscillospirales > Acutalibacteraceae > UBA737. Next base: position 4,217 of record JAFVTZ010000028.1, on the reverse strand, counting down.
CCTTTACGGGGGCTATTATTTCAAGTTTTGAATCAAAACTCACGGTTTTTCCCGCTCTTATCGCATTTATACCGATGCTTATGGGAACAGCAGGTAACTGCGGAAGTCAGTCTTCTGTAACGGTTATCAGGAGTATCTCTCTTGGAGATATCGAATTCAAGGATATTTTCAGGGTTATATGGAAAGAACTCAGAGTAGCGATTGTTTGCAGCGTGGTTCTGGCTGTAGTTAATTTTATAAAACTTGTGGTAATTGATTATTGGTGGCTCGGAACTTTTGACAGCGGCAGTCAGTTGCTTGAAATAGCGGTGGTTTGTGTTACTCTGCTTATTACAGTTATTGTTGCAAAATTTGTTGGCTGTTCTTTGCCGATAGCGGCTAAAAAAATCGGGTTTGACCCTGCGGTTATGGCAAGTCCTTTTATTACAACTATAGTTGATGCTATTTCGCTTCTGATTTACTTTACGGTAGCAAGTTCTATACTGAATATTTAAAAAAGAAACCGAGTTCATTTTGAACTCGGTTTCTTTTTTAATCTAACTTAACATCTATCCAGAGGTTTTCGTAATATCGTCTTATTTCGTCATCAATATTGTGGTAATACTGAACTTTTGGCATATCTTCTTCATTTGGATAGAGGATTTCGTTTTGATAATAGCAGTAATTTTCGTTTTCAATAACAGCGGTATTGGGGGATGCATAGCCGATGTATTCCGCATTGGCTGTTGCTATCTGAGGCTCTAAAAGGAAATTGATATACATAAGTGCGGCTTCATAGTTTTTGGAATTCTTAAGAATACAAACAGAATCTACAAATATATTGGTGCCTTCTTCAGGATAGAAAAATTTAAGGTCGGGATTGGTTTCCACCATTGTCAGATAGTCACCTGCATAATAGGGAGCAATAGAGGCTTCTCCCGTTTCCATCTTTCCGTAAACCTCGTCCATAACATAAGCCTGAAGATTGGGTTTGCCTTTTTTGAGTAGCTTTGCAGCAGAATCCCATTCAGCCTTGTTTTCAGAGTTGAGGTCATAGCCTTTGAGTATCTGCGCTGTCATAAAAGCATCACGGGGATTATTAAAATTGAGCACCATATCTTTATACTTTTTATCCCACAGCACGCTCCACGAATGTTCAATATCTTTGATATGCGCGCCGTTATAGATTACTCCCACCATTCCTACATTGTAAGGAACGGTATATTTATTTTCGGGGTCGAAATAAATGTTTTTGTAATCATCAGCAATAAGGTCGTAATTCGAAAGGGCAGAGGTATCAATTTCACGCAGCATATCCTCTTTTAAAAGACGCTGTATCATATAGTCAGAGGGAATAACAATATCGTAATTCACGCCGCCGTTTTTAACCTGAGAATACATGGTTTCATTACTCTCAAAGGTCAGGTAATTTATCTTGATACCTGTAAGCTTTTCGAATTCTTTGTTAACATCGAGAGAGTCTTCGGTGCCGTCAGAAATATATTCGCCCCAGTTATAAACTGTAAGCGAAGTGCCCTCATATTCTTTTGAATATTCAGCCCTCAAACTAAGGTCTGCATATTCGTAACCCTCGAAACCCGAAAGGAAGAAGGAAAGCAGTATGACACAAACGGCTATTACAAGCGCCGCAATTTTTTTCATTGCTTAAACCCTCCTTTTCTGCCCTGATTTTTTCTCGCTTTTGTTTTGCAGAGTATTGTAAAAAACGAGCAGAGCAAATATAACTATGAAAATAAGGGTTGAAAGGGCATAGGTATCTGGAGTTACCGATTTTTTAGTCATATTGTAGATTATAATCGGCAGTGTCTGGTAAGTTCCGCAGGTGAAATAACTTATTACAAAATCGTCAAGTGATAAAGTGAAAGCCATAATAAAACCTGTGGCGATACCTGTTGAAATAGAAGGAACTATAACCTTGAAAAATGCCTGTAAAGGAGTGCAACCAAGGTCTAAAGCCGCTTCCTGCAAATTGGAATCGGTTTGTTTGAGTTTCGGCATAACCGAAAGTATAACATAAGGCAGATTAAATGTTATATGCGCTATAAGTACTGTCAGAAAACCGAGTGATTCGTGAAGTCCGATAAGTTTTCCTACAAACACAAACAAAAGCATAAGGGAAATACCTGTAACGATATCCGCATTCATCATAGGAATCTGTGTTACAGACATAACAAGTTTTGCGGTTATCTTTTTTCTCAGCGCCATAATACCTACTGCCGCGGCAGTACCGATAACGGTTGAAAAAACTGCCGAAAGCACCGCTACTATAAGGGTGTGTTTGAGAGCGGTCAGCATTACTGTGTTGGATAAAAGGTCTTTGTACCACTGGGTTGAAAAGCCTGTAAACACCCATACGCTTGAAGAATCGTTAAAGGAAAAGGCTATCATAACAAGCACAGGTGCATAAAGGAAGAAAATTATCAGTCCTACATATAATCTTGAGAGTGCTTTCATATTATGACACCTCCGTCCTCATCATCGCTGAAGCGGTTCATAACAAAAAGGCAGATAAGAATAAGTATCATAAGTATAAGCGAGATTGCCGATGCCACATTGTAGTAATCAGGACCTAAGTTAAAGAGATATTCAATAGCATCTCCTACAAGCATTGTCTTATTTCCGCCGAGTTTCTGGGAAATATAAAATGTGCTGACAGAGGGTACGAATACCATTGTAATTCCCGATATAATGCCTGGGCGGGTGAGGGGGAGTATTACTCTGCGGAATTTGGTGAGAGAGTTTGAGCCCAAATCTTCCGCCGCCTCTAAAAGCGACTTGTCAAGTTTTGACATAACCGAGTAAATAGGCAAAATCATATAAGGTATAAAGTCATAAACCATACCTAAAATTACAGCCCCCGGTGTATACATAAGTTTAACGGGAGAAAGTCCCAACTTTTGCAAAAATGTGTTTATAAGACCTGTGTTTGCAAGAATTGTTATCCATGAATAGGTGCGGATAAGAAAGTTCATCCACATAGGAAGCATTACTATAAGCATAAGCATCCTCTGTGAACTGATTTTCAGTTTGGTCATAAAATAAGCCATGGGGTAGGCAAGTAAGAGGGTGATAACAGTAGCCACCGCGGCATAAAGAATAGAAATTCCGAACGCTTTTTTATACTTGCCGATATTTGCAAGATTTTCGAGTGTGAAAACCCCGTTTGTATCGGTAAGCGCAAAATAAAGCATAATAACAAGCGGCACTACAATGAAAATCACCGACCATACGATATAAGGGGAAGCGACAAATCTGTTGCCGAAGGATTTCTTTTTCAACTTATCTATTCCTCCTCTGTATAGTCTGCGTCAGACAGACGGTCTATTTCCTCACTGTAACTCGAATAATCGCCGTAAAGACCTGAATATTCGCTCTTTTTCATAATGTGGATAGCGTCAGGCTCGATATAAAGACCGACATTATCGCCTACAAAATGTTCATCGGTAGTCTGAATCATCCATTTGAAACCGCCGATATCAACTATTATTTCATAGTGAACTCCGAGGAATGAAACCGAGGTTACAACTCCTTTTAACATTCCTTTTTCGGGGGAAACTATATCAACATCTTCGGGGCGGACTACAACATCCACCTGTTCGTTTTCTTCGAAACCTTTGTCAAGACATTCAAATCCTGCGCCCGAAAACTCAACATAGAAATCTCTGCACATTTTGCCGTCAACAATATTGGATTCTCCGATAAAGTCAGCAACAAAGGCATTCTGGGGCTCGTTATAGATATCCTGAGGAGTGCCAACCTGCTGAATTTTACCTGAGTCCATAACAACAACTCTGTCAGACATTGTGAGTGCTTCTTCCTGATCGTGGGTAACAAATATAAAGGTGATACCCAGTTGCTGCTGAATTTTCTTGAGTTCTTTCTGCATATCTTTACGAAGTTTAAGGTCAAGGGCGGCAAGAGGTTCATCAAGCAGTAACACACGGGGTCTGTTTGCAATAGCGCGCGCAATGGCTACACGCTGTTGCTGTCCTCCTGAAAGGGTGTCAATACTGCGCTTTTCAAGACCTGTAAGATTTACAAGTGAAAGCATTTCCTTAAACTTTTCTTTTATCTCATTTTCGGGCAGTTTTTTAATTCTAAGCCCGAAAGCAATATTCTCGTAAACATTAAGGTGAGGGAAAAGGGCATAACGCTGAAAAATGGTATTAACCTGCCTTTTATAAGCAGGTACACCGTTTATCTTTTTACCCTCAAAT
>JAFVTZ010000027.1 GCA_017502965.1 Clostridia bacterium | reverse complement strand
TGACGATACAGTTGTAAATGTTACTGTAGTTATTGACGATGCGGATTCGGACGGTAATCTTGAGGTGACTTCTGTTACTTATGATAACGGCAAAAATGCTGCCGAGTTCACCAACACCTACACAACCGAGTTTGACGGCACACCTGTAAGCCTTGAGGGTACAAAGAACCTCACAGGAAAATCACTTTTAGACGGTGAATTCTACTTTAATGTTGCTGAATACTATAACGGCACATTTGTAAAAGAAGGTCTTGTAACTCATACAAAGGATACCGAGGCTGATAATAACGGTGTTTATTCGGGAACTATAGCTATTCTCGATAATATAACCTATGACAAGACAGGTGTTTATGAATATGTAATCACAGAGCAGATACCCGACCCCAAGGTAGGCGGTACTGTTTATGATGAAAGCAGATTCCGTTATACCGTAACTGTAGAAGATGTGGATAAGGTAGGAAAACTTACCGTTACATCTAAATCTTTGCAGAAATTAAACGGCAATGTCTGGGAAAATGCTTCTGCAGTTGTTTTCACAAACGACTATACTCCCGCCCCGACAACCGCAACCCTGCCACTTATTAAGAAGGTTATTGCAGGCGAGAGAGGCGAAGCACTTAAAGCAGGCGAATTCAAGTTTGAAATCAAGGTTGTTTCTGCTGACCCGAAAGACGGCATAAAACTCCCTGTAACAACCGTTTCAAATGCTGCTAACGGTGATATTATCTTCGGTGATATCGTATTTGAAAAAGCAGGTAACTATGTTGTATCTGTTAAGGAAATTATTCCTGACGATGCTCAGAAACTTGCAGGTATAATCTATAGCACTCAGGTAATCACTGCAACTTATGAAGTTGTTGATAATCGCAACGGTGTTCTCACAGCCACACTCAAGAGTTACGAAGGCGGAGATACTATTGTAAACGGTTACACAGCAGAGCCCGGTGAAATTGAAATCGACATAAAGAAAGAATTCACAGGACGCGATAATAATGAGTGGATTTCTACTGATAAGTTTGATTTTGAAGTTGTAGTGCTTGACCCTGCAACACAGACTGCTATTGAAAACGGTGCAATTGAATTCCCGACAGATGCAGGCAGTGAAGAAATTGTTAAAAAGACAATAGATGCCAATACTCCGGATAAAACGATAAGCGGAAAAATCAAGGTAAACAGACCGGGAACATATAAGTTTATCGTCCGTGAAATTACAGGCAATATCGCAGGTGTTCACTATGATTCTGCTCCTCGCGAAATTACTGTAATTGCAACCGATAACAGCAATACGGCTCAGATTGAAACCGAATTTTATGTTAACGGTCAGCAAACCAGCGACTTAACCCTTACATTCCAGAATAAATACGATACAACTTCGACAGAACTTTCGGGTCACGACCATCTTACAATATTTAAGAATTTCACGGGCCGTGAAGGTGATGCTTGGCTTGATACAGATGAATTCGAATTTAAACTTTCACCTGTAAATGAGACTATAGAGGCTGTTGCAAACGGTATTGTTGAGATGCCGGCTGAAACCACCCTTAAGGTTTCCAATGCAAACAAGGCTCATCCTCACTTTGGAAATATAATCTTCCACAAAGAGGGCGAATACGAATTCGAAATTGCAGAGTTGGCGGGAAATATCAAGGGCGTTACTTATGATGATACCCATAGACGCATTACTGTAGAGGTTAAAGATAACGGTCTTGGCGCTTTGGTTGCATCAATTAAAGACGGCAGTGACCAGCTTGTATTCAATAACACTTATAAAGCAGATGAAGTTACACTTATCGGTGCTGCAAATCTCGAAATCACCAAGTCTTTGGTTGGCCGCGAATGGTTCAGTGATGATAAGTTCAGTTTCAGTATTAAAGCACTTGATGATTATACTGACGATGCAATTGATTTGCAGAATGTTATAATGCCCGCCCTCACAACAATTGAAATCAAGCCTTCTGCTGCAGGCGATTTAGGTGATTTGACCGCTCATTTCGGTGATATCGTATTCAAAAAAGCGGGTATTTACAGATTTGTAATAACCGAGAATAAAGGTAATATCGATAATATCGACTATGATGCTCATTCATACTATGTTTATGTGAATGTTGTGGATAACAAAGAGGGCAAACTTGTTGCAACTCCCGAATACCATAGTTCAAGCATTTTTGTTAATACCTATAACCCTGATGCTGTTTCAGCAGAACTGAAAGGTAAAAAGGAACTCAAAGGAAACCGAGCACTTGTAAGCGGCGATTTTGAATTCACCCTCATTGCTTTGACAAGCGGAGCTCCAATGCCTGCTCATACCAATGTTTCGAATAATGGAAACGGTATTGACTTTGGTGAAATCAAGTTCACAAAGGCAGGAACTTATGTATACGAAATCCGCGAGACAAAGGGCAATATCCTCGGTGTTACTTATGATGAAAAGAAAGTAACCGCTACTGTAACTGTTACTTATGACAGAAAAACAGGTAAACTTGAAGCTTCCGTTTCGTATGTAAAAGAGGGCGGTCAGGCTGAGAATTCGTTTGTATTTGAAAACTCTTACAAAGCGAATGCTTCCGAGCCGATTTCTCTCACAGCCAAGAAAAAGGTTACTCCTTCTGACGGTAACGGATTTACCTTAAAGGGCGGAGAATTCAAGTTTATAATTGAAGGCACTAACGGTGCTCCGATGCCCGCTAACACTACCGCTCAGAACGATGCAAACGGAAATATTAACTTCGGCACTGTTAAGTTCACCGAAAAGGGAACATATAAGTATACTGTACGCGAAGTTCAGGAAAATCTTGCAGGATTTACCTATGACGGCGAGGTTTATACAATAACCGTAGAAGTGGAAGATGTTATTGCCGAGGCAAAACTCAAGACTTCTGTCAAGATTACTGACAGCGATAGTAATGACGCTGAGATTATATTTGATAACAAGTATAATCCGAAAGAAACATCAGCGCTTATATTCGGTAATAAGGAATTTGACAGCGAGCATAAAGATATTGAAGCAGACGAGTTTGAGTTTGTAATCGAATCTGTAACTGAAAATGCTCCCATGCCTCAGGAGACTACTGTTAAGAATTCTGCTACAGGAACATTCCAGTTCGGTACTATCACTTATAGGAAAGTCGGTACTTATGTATATAAGATTACCGAAAAAGATTTGGGTAAACACGGATATACTTATGACGATGCATCTTATAATGTAACAGTAACAGTAACCGATGAAGGCAAGGGTGAACTTGCGGCTAAGGTAGAAGGCGTTGGCACTGCTACTGCTCCTGCTATCAAGTTTGTCAACAAATATGTACCCGATGCTGTAGATTTAACTCTCGGTGCAAACGGCGAACTTTCAAAAGAACTTGAAGGTCGCGATATCAGAAACGAAGAGTTTGAATTTGCTGTAGTAGATAGCGATGATAACGAGGTTGCAACCGCTAAGAACGGTATAGACGGT
>JAFVTZ010000026.1 GCA_017502965.1 Clostridia bacterium | reverse complement strand
TGCTGAGGTTCGTTTTTACATAAAAGCAACTCAGGATTTTTCGGCAACACTCAGTATTATGAATTACGGAAACGGAAACGGTTATCCGCATATTACGGTTCCGCTCAATATTACTGCATCTGAAAAATGGCAGGAATTGAGATTCAAACGCAGTGATTTTACTGCTAATTCAACCTTTGATAACGGAGTTAAACTTTCTCAGGGTAATACAGTATTCCGTGTTCAGACTACCGCTGATTTTATTGATGCCGGCGAAACGATTATGATAAGTCCTGTTGAGTTTTATAACGGAAGTATTGCAGAGGCAGTTAACCCTGACGGCGGTACTATAATTATTACTCCTGAAAAGGGAAATAAAATTGCCGAGTTTAAAGACAGTTGCTGGTATGCTGCAAATGACGGTTTTACAAAAACTGTTCAGATAGTAGGCGATAACCGCAATTTTACTTCGGCTTTAGAATTTGAAATTACAAACCGCTCTAATTTCGATTCAAATCCAAACAGAAATATTTCCTGGTATGAGACTAAAACCGAAAGTATAGCAGAGTGGGTAAAAACTCCTTATGCTGATATGAGATTCTGGATAAAATCTTCTGTTGATTTTACTACAACTCTCAGTGTTATGGCATATACCGGAAGCGCATATCCGCATATAACAGTGCCTCTTACTGTTACTGCATCGGATAAGTGGCAGGAAATTCGTTTTAAGAGTGAAGATTTCACCGGTGATGCAACCGCGTTGATTGCCGCTCTTGAGGGAAATTATAAGTATTGTCTTGTCCGCTTTATGACAACAAACGGATTTGTTGATATGGGCGAAAAAATTCAGATGAGCCCAATAGAGTTCTATGACGGATACATTGAAGAATCGGTTGACCCTGAGGGTGGTACAATAGTTATTGTACCTGAAGAAGGGGAGAAAATAGCAGAATTTAACGGTGAATGTTGGAATTCAGCATCCAAAGGCTTTACAGTTACGGGCGAAATAGTCGGAGATAACTCTAATTTCAAAGATGCTGTTAAGGTTGAACTCACAGATAAAGATGCCTTTAATGCTTCTGACCGAAATATGTATTTCTATGAAACCAAGACAGAAAGTGTTGCAGAAAGGGCAAATAAAGGATATGCCGAAATAAGATTCTGGGTAAGGTCTTCTGTTGATTTCAGCACAACTCTCAGTGTCCTTTGCTACACCGGAAGCGCATATCCGCATATAACTGTTCCGTTTACTGTAACAGCATCGGACAAATGGCAGGAAATCAGAATTAAACGCAGTGATTTTGTGGGCGATGCCGTATTCAACACCGCTGTAGGCGAGGAATTCAAATACTGTGCTGTACGCTTTATATCGAAACCTGACTTTATTGCAGTTGGCGATTCGTTTGAAATCAGCCCCATAGAGTTTTATGACGGTTATATCAGCGGTGAAATAGACCCCGCAGGCGGAACAATAGTTATTCCCGATATTTACGGCGAACTTAAAGCTACAATGCCTGCAAAGGTTATAAACTCTTTCCAAGGTCTTCAGAATAAAACAGTCAGTGTTACAGATAACAAGTTTATTTCTAATGCCTTAAAACTTACTGCAACTGATTTAGATAAACTTTACGAAAAGAGACAGCATGTTTATACAGCAGGTCTTGAAAAGCCGGTTGATTTATCGGAGTGGTATAATTACAGTAAAGCAGAGATAAGACTTTGGGTAAAAGTGCCGCACGCCATGGAAATCACATTCCTTGTTGTTGAACAAACTCCTACTGCTTATCCTTATATAAGCGCTACTGTAGATATTCCTGCGGCTAACGGTTGGCAGGAGTTGCGTATTCCGAGAAGTGCATTTTCATCTAATGCCGCATTTACGGGCGAATACGCGAAATTTTTCAGAATTCTGACCCCTGAAGGTGAGGATGCAAAGGTCAAATTCCTTGATTTCTGCGAATCAATGTATATCAGTCAGGTTGAATTTTATAACGGAATTATTCCTGAGTCGGCAAATAAGGTTGACAAAGGAAAAGCAGGTAAACTTGTTACCACGGTTGATTTAGTGCCTGCTAATGTTAACAGTTCTGTTGTTGGAAAAGTGGATGTTACAAGTAACTCCAACTTTAAAAAGGCAGTTGCAGTTCAGATTGAAAATGCAAGAACCTTTGCCGACGGTGAAAAATCGCACTATGTTCACCTTGATGAACAACTGATAGATATTTCAAAATGGTATAATAACCCTAATGCTGAAATACGTTTTTGGGTGAAAACCGATAAAGATATAGTTCTGAAATTCGGTTTCCAGAATCCTTTTTCCAAAACCCCTGCAAGTTACAGAGCAATCTGGGCGCAGATAAGTGTTTCGGGTAGCGATAAGTGGCAGGAAGTAAGACTTGTGAAGAAAAACTTCTCTGAAAATCCTGATTTTGACCCTAAAACCGTTGGTAGAATTAAACTTATCGGTGAGGGTGATACCGCTATTACATCAAATGAAATTTTCTATATGAGTGATGTTCAGATTTATGACGGTTATGTAAATAAAGCGGTTGACCCGAATGGCGGTACAACCTCTGTTTCTAAAGAAAATGCCGTTGTTGCAACATTCTCAAGTTTTGCAACCAAACCTCAGAGCGGTAGCAGTATTACAGCAGAATCCGTTCTGGCAGATACCAACAAGTATTTTACAACTGCAGCAAGATTGGTTGCAGGCAAAAAGACAGATTACAATGTAACCCTTAAAACTTACTATGACCTTACCGATATTTCACGCGGTAAGAGCGGTACACTTCGTTTGTGGGTGAAATCTGTTGACAGTAAGTCATTTAACATTATTTTTACTGATAAAAATGGCAAAACTGTTACATTGCCGTTTACCGCTAAGGCTACTGAAAAGTGGCAGGAACTCAGATGTGAACTTTCAAAAGTTAATACAAAAGGATTTGATTTTACTAAACTTTTCTCGGTTTCAGTGTCCGGTACTCTTAACAGCGGTGCTGTTTTGGAGATAGGTAAGATGGAATTGTGGAAAAAGACAATTTCTACCAAAATCGAATCCGATGGCGGCACTCTGGAGCCACCGCTTGTGCTTCCGCCTGTATGGGATGCACTTGAGAAATACAGCGGTAAAAGTGAGATTTTTGCTAAAACCGCAACAAGCAATTTCTGGATAAACGATTGGAACGATAAGAGCCGTCCGCGTTCGATAACTGCTTATAACCGCGGTCTTGACAATAAAGACGAAAACTATTACAGATTTACTGTTTTCAAGGAAATAAGTGTTGTTGAGCCTTCTGTTTATTATGAGAATCCCACTCCTGCAGGTTTTGGATTTAACAATGCGGTTGACTTTACTCCTTATCTCAAAACAGGAACAATGCGTTTCTGGATAAATGTTCCGAAAGATATGTCGGTAAAAATCACCCTTAAATCTCAGATAGACGGAAAATATACCGACAGTTCGGTTGTAATTCCTCTTAAGAAAACTACCGAGTCAAACGGCTTCCAGGAAGTGAGAATTCCGCTTAAGGATTTCTACGATTCTGCAATAAAAGCGGGAGCAAAATGGAATCCTTACTATATCAAGCATATTCTTATCGGCGGTGTTGACGGATGTAACGCTAAAACATTCCTTGATAAAGATGAAATTCTCAATGTCACACAGTTCGAGTTCTGGAAAGGTGAGGCTCTTGAACCTGCGCCTTACGACCCGACAAGAATTTTCTACAGTATGCGCGGTGAGATATTCATAAAAGATGTAGATGAAGTTCTTGCAAAGACTGCAATGTTCAGCGCGTACAGAGAAACTCTTATGACAAAGCAATATGAAAATATTGTTAAAAAGTATTTCAGTGGTACAAGTCTTAATGCTTTATATCAGATAGAACTGATTTCTGCAGATGCTTATAACTATAAGAGGGTAAGCGCTTACGATAAGGTTTCGGTTTATATTCCTGTCGGAGATATAAATACAAATAACCTTTCAATCGCAATTTACAATTCTTCAGGTATACATACCTGCGAATTTACTGTTGAAGACGGTTATATTGTTATTCCTACAAAAGAATTCGGTATGTTCTTATTTATGAGCGGCGGAAAGCGTAACAATGTTGAATTTGATTACGAGGATGACCTTGCAAATCAGTTTATGATAATTGAGTCGGACAAAAAGGCTGACAATTCCGAAAATAAAGCAAATTGGTTTGGTTCTCCTGTTACACTTTGGCTTGTTATCGGCGGAATTATTTTAGTTATTATTGCAGCAGCAGTTGTTGTAATTTTAATATTGAAGAAAAAAGGGATTATTAAGGGAAGGAATAGGTGATTAAAATGAAAAAAATAAATTTCAAAAGAATTGCTTGTCTGTTACTCGCACTTATGTTTTTATTTACAACAGCAGGATGCGGTAAAACAGAAGATAATGACAGCAAACCTGTAAGCAATACACAGTCTGAAAAAGAAGAGGTACGTGACCTTGGCGGCAGAACAATTAAGTTCCTCGCTAACTGGACAGAGCCCCAAAAGGGTAATTCAGACCGCGAAAACATTTATTGGCAGAAGAAAACAGAGGTTCAGGAAAAGTATAACTGTACTTATGAACACATTTATCTTGCTGATGACACTGTTTACAACTCCTTTATCACTTCAATTCTTTCGGGTGATCCCATGGCAGATATTGTAAGTTATAAATACAATCCTTTCCCCGCGATTCAGCAGGATTTGTTCTATAACCTTTCAAATCTTAAAGAGTTGGACTTTTCAGAAGATAAATGGCTTAAAGCAGTAAGCAATATGGGTACTGTGGACGGTAAGCAGTATCTTATGCTCAGTATCAAATTTGTTGCTGATAACCTCATTTTTTACAATAAAGATACTTTTGAGAAATACGGTCAGGAAGACCTCTGGACACTCCAGAAAGACGGTAAACTCACTCTCGATAAACTTATAGAAATTGCTACCAATATAAGCAAAGCGTCAGGTACTTATTCTATGCGCGGTGATGATGCTACTTATGCTCACAGAATGTTTGCCTCTGCTTCAGGTGTGCTTCCTATTGAAAAGGTTGACAATAAACTTGAATTCAAAGTAAATGTGAATTCAACCGAGTTTGTTAATGCTTATACAAAAGCACAGCAGTTGGTTACAGACGGTGTTTTAAGCAACGGTCTTGATGCTACAAACTGGTCATACTCCCGTTCACTTTTCAATGCTGGTTCTGTTCCGATTCTCTTGGGCTCTGAGGCTATAGTTGACCACTTTGCTGAGTCCGATTTCGAGGTTGGTATGTGCGTTATGCCAACAGTAGACGGAAAGATGACAACTGTTGGTGAAGACCTTGCGTGGTGCGCAATGCCTTATAATGTTAAGAACCCCGGCGATGTAGCATTTATCTGGAATATTATGACCGATGTTACTTTTGACGTTGATTATAAAATCCGTTTCCGTGATGCTGTTTCTGACGATGCTATGGATGTTATTGAAGCACTTTCCAAGATTCAGACAACAACTGTAACTCCTGTTAACTGCGATGTTGCAGCAAGTGTCGGAGAAACATCTACACTTAATTCTATGGTTTCAGGTTCTATCACTCCCGCTCAGGCTATGCAGACAATTGAACCTCTTTATGAAGCAGCATTAAAAGCATATTTGAACTAACATTTCACGCTATCTTAAATTTTCAGAAAGGATGATTGTTTTGACAAAAAATAAAATCATTACCTTGATTTGTGTCATTTTGTCTGTTGTGCTTTTAATGACTGCAGGATTTGTTGTTGCAGGTGTTGCGGAAGAAAAACCTAATACTATTGAACTGCGTATTAAGGATGACCACCCCGGTCTTCCGGGTTTTGACCTTGTTCTTCAGGCTATAGTGTATTACGGGGAAGAGAATAATGCCGATAGAATCACAGCAGATGACTATACTCTCAGTTGTGATGTTCCTGAGGTTAAATTCGAGGGTGAAAAGATTATTATCCCTGCAGATTTTAAGGATAACACCGATTTGGAAGGCTTTAATATTTATGTAAAGCATAATACTGACAGTTCAGTTGTTGATTCTTATCCGCTTACTCTTAAAAAATGGGCAATGACTAATTCGGATGAATTTGACGGTACCGAACTTAATTCCGATATGTGGAGTGTTACAGATTCTGCTGAAAAGGAAGATATCGGTCACGATAAAACCTGGGGTTGGGATAAAAGAGCCGTTTCTGTCAAGGACGGCAGTCTCCAGATAGAAGTTTTGCAAAATGACGGTACAGGAAAAAATGATGCCGATTTTATTTCGGGTAAGGTGCTTGCTAAATATTCACAGAATGAAGGTTTGTTTTTGGCAAGTATCAAAATGCCTACAAAAGGCGGAGCACTTAATGCTTTCTGGCTTGTGCCGACCTCCGAAACATGGGGAAAAGCATGGTTTGCAAAGGTGCGCACAG